>JACCVB010000104.1 GCA_013698385.1 Chloroflexota bacterium | reverse complement strand
GCGTCGCCGAGATCCACGTCGAACGAGGTGTAGCCCCCTTCGTGCGCGCCGACCCGGACGCCGTTGAGGAACACGACGCAGCGGTACATGACCGCCTGGAACGTCACGACCGCGCGGTCACCACGCCAATCGGCGGGAATGTCGACCGCCCGCCGGTACCAGGCCGAGACGATCCGGTAGGGCCGCGCCACCTGGGCCTCCCAGCAGCCGGGCACCTTGATCGCCTCGCCGCGTGGGAGACGATCGGGGCGGTGCAGTCGCTCCGGATCGGCCACGAACTCCCAGGTGCCGTCGAGGTCGATCGACTCTCGGCGCTGGTTGGCCGCGAGCCTCATGCGCGCCCAGCCCGGGCCGGTGCGTCGGTCCGCATCATCCCATCCATCCTTTCCAGCCAGCAGCAGGTCGCGTGGCGCCGAGGTTATCGGAACGCAGGTCCGCGCGTCGGGCCAGGCGCCGGCTCCAGCAGGCCGCGCTGGAGGAGCTCGCGCAGGAAGCCGGCGATCCTGGTGCTAAGCAAGTCGAGATCGCCGCCGGTCTCTGCCGCGACCTCGCGAGCGACGTCCTCCCCGGACTGACTGCCGTCCAGGCGGAGGAGCACCGGGACGAGTTCGTTTGGGACTTCGAGCGGTAGCGCCAGTCCCGTCACCACGGCCAGGGTCGCGGGGTCCGCGGTGTACTCTCCGTCACGCGCCACGAGCGATTGGGTCAGCCGATGGGGCTCGCGCATGCGGAAGGCGGACCGAAGCAGGTCGGCATCGCGTCCCGCGCCCCGCTCCTCGATCCGCGCCAGCACGTCCCGACCTGCAAAGATGGCCTGGACGTGCGGGCCAGCCTCGCTCGCCGGATCGCCGGACAACTCCAGGCCGTGGCTCCAATTTCGGCCCGTCCGCCGACGCAGGACGACAGCGCCGCTGCCGATCGCCTCGATCCGCTCTTGCCGGAAGTGGGCGAGCCACCGATCCAGCGTGTGGCCATGACGCTCCGGGCGGAGCTGCTGCTCGCGGGCCGTCCAGCGAGCGCTGTAGGCAAGGGGGTCCTCGACGCCGTGGAGGAGGCCCACGGCGTCGCAGCCGGTCTCTTCCAGCCAGCTGGCGAGGACATCGATCCAGGGCCGGTCGGGCGGTTGGATCCAGTTGACCAGGAGGTATCCGAAGCCGCCTTCGCGCAGATGGGTGGCAGCCGACCTGACCATGTCGCGCGAGACCTCGTCGCGCCCGAAGGCGCTGTGCCGGAAAAGCAACTCCGTCTCGGGCGAGATCACGAACGGGGGATTGGACACGACCAAGTCGAACGCCCGGTCCCGGACCGGTTCGAAGAAGCTGCCCTCCCGGACCTCGACGGTAACCTCGTTCAAGTGGGAATTGAGCCGGGCGAGGCGCAGCGCCGACGGATTGAGGTCCGTCGCGACGATGCTGGACTGGGCTGCTGCCAGCAGGATGGCGAAGAGGCCGCATCCCGTCCCGATGTCCACCGCGTCGCCTCCATTCGCGGAGACCAGCCGGATGAGTGTGTCCGCGGCCGGGGTGGGGCCGCTGACATGCTGGGGCCACAGGTCATCGTCCGGATCGGGATCGTGCGCGAAGACGAAGCCGCGCCAGGGCGTGAGTCGGACGTTTGGGGCGACTGCCCCGCCAGCGACCTGCGTGAGCCCGGCCCGGCGCAGGGCGGCGGACCCGGCCCGGCCGATCGTCTTCTCATGGGCCGAGCCGTCCACGACCTGACCGAGCACGAACAGGCGGATGAGGCTCGCCAGGGGTTCCACCGGTTCGAGCGCCCGGAGCAGGACCGGCACGTCGCGCGTCCGCGCGCCCATGCCGAGGTCGATCCCCAGACGTGCGATTCCCGAGGTCGAATAGTCGCTGCGCAGCAACAGATCGCGCACCGCCGCGATCGAGTCAGCGTCGCGATCGCCTGGCATCGCGGCATCGTAACGCCGTTGTAATGCGCAACGCCCAGCAACGGGCGCCGCCCAGGCTCTGCACATAGCCGACTGCGGTGCTAAGTTCTCGGCGAATGTTGCCGAACGGCAACCGGCGAAGCGCCCGCGCTGTCGCCAGTCACCGTGGTGAGGAGGAGCACTGTGGCCATGGACGAGCGAATCAGCTCTCTCGAGAAAGCCGCCGCGTATGCGGAACGGTCCGTCAGCCGGCGCAACCTGCTCAAGCTCGCCGGCCTCGGCGCCGGCATGGCCGCCCTGTCGCCGATCATCGCAGCGTGCGGCGGCGGCAAGGCCACGACGGCGCCCGCGACGGCCGCTGGCGGAAGTGCCGCTCCCGCTGGCAGCGCCGCGGCCGGCGGAAGCGCCGCGGCGAGTGGCGGAGGCGCACTCGCGATCCAGCCCCCGGCCACCGCCGTCAACCTCGACTTCTGGAACCCGTTCACCGGCGGTGACGGCCCGTTCCTCAAGAAGATCGTCGATGAGTTCAACGGCGAGACGCCGAACGTCAAGGTCAAGTTCTCCACCCAAAAGGACCTCTACGGCTCGCTCCACGCGGCCAAGGCCGCCAACAAGCTGCCGCAGGTTTCCATCGTCCACCTCGACGCGATCCCGCAGAACGCGGCCGACGGGATCTTCGCCCCGATCGACGACCTCATCACGACTCTCGGACTCGGCGACAAGGACTTCACGCCCGACGTCTGGAAGAACGGGCTTTACAAGGACAAGCGCTACGGCGTGCCGCTCGACACGCACACGATGAGCTTCTACTGGAACAAGGCGCTGTTCACGAAGGCCGGCCTCGATCCCGAGAAGCCGCCGACGAACAAGGACGAGTTCATCGCCGCGGCCAAGGCGATCACGGACAAGGCCGGCGTCCCGGGTTTCATGGTCGTCCAGGGCGGCGGCGGCGCAAACTTCCTGCTCGGCATCGAGTGGGCGACGACGTTCTACCAGCTCGGAGGCGAGTGGACCAACGCCGACTATACCCAGTCGCTGATTAACAGCCAGGCCGGCGTCGACTCGTCGCTCTTCTGGAAGAGCCTCGTCGACCAGGGCATCTCGCCCAAGGGCACGGAGAGCGACACGGAGATCGCGGCGTTCAAGCAGGGCAAGAACGGCATGGTCTTCTCGGGCATCTGGGAGACCAACGGCTACCTGGATGCGCTCAAGGGCGATCTCGGGGCCGGACCCGTCCCGCAGCTCTTCGGCAAGGGCGTCTGGTCAGGCTCGCACCATTTGGGCATCACCACCCGGGAGATGTCGGGGGACGAGAAGCAGGGCGCCCAGTACTTCATCGCCTGGATCTCCGAGCACTCCCTCGAATGGGCCAAGGCCGGCCAGATCCCGGCTCGCCAGTCGGTTCGCAACTCCGCCGAGTTCAAGGCTCTCCCGGCGGTCGCGGCGATCGCCGAGCAGCAGCCGGACGCCCGGTTCTTCCCGCCCATCCCGGCCGCGGGCGACGCGCTCTTCGGACCCCAGGGCGCCGGCCAGGCAGCCGTCGCCGCAGTGACCGGCAAGAAGGACGCCAAGGCGGCGCTCGACGAGGCGGCGACGAACACCACCAAGCAGCTGGTCGCGAACAAGGCGAAGTACGGCTTCTGAGCCACATCGACTGACGCGCGCGACCGGCCCCGTCTCATCGTGGCCGGTCGCGTCGTCCGTTCGGGAGGGTAATCATGACGGCCGCAGCAGCCCCGCCGCCCGTCGCCGGGACCGCGCCGGCGCGATCATTCCGCCGGATCGGCGAGAAGTGGTACGCGGGCTACCTCTTCGTCCTGCCCCACTTCCTCCTCTTCCTGTTCATGGTTGGGCTCCCGTTCGTCTACAACCTGTATATCGCCCTGACTGACTACACGTTCGGGGGCGACGCCCAGTTCATCGGTCTCAAGAACTTCCAGAACCTGGCGGACCCGTCCGACTTCCACTTCGGGATCTTCTGGAACGGCGTCTGGAACACCATCCTCTTCGTCCTGATGAGCACCCCGATCCTCGTCGCATCGGGCCTCGGGCTGGCGGTGCTCGTCAACGGCAAGTTCCCGGGGCGGAACATCTTCCGGGCCATCTTCTTCGCACCATGGACCCTCGGCATCGGCGTCGTCGGACTGTTGTGGTG
>JACCVB010000091.1 GCA_013698385.1 Chloroflexota bacterium | reverse complement strand
GCGGATTCGCGCTGGAACCGGCCAGGGACGGAAGTGACGACCGCTTCGATGTCCGCACGGTCGACGCGGAGCGCTTCCCGCGCATGCGCGAGGTCGCCCCGCACGTCACTGCCTGCGATCACGAGGCTGAGTTCAAGTCCGGAATGGACGCCATCCTCGCAGGCCTGCTGGCAGAGCTCAAATCCGTGCGGACGTGACTGATTCACTCCGGCAGGACGTCGCGGAGGCCCATGGAGGAGACGAGCTCGAGTAGCTCCGGCGATGCCTGCCGCAGCCGAACCTGGCAGCTGTGGCCCCGCGCGGCGAGCTGGAGACGCGCGGGAGCATCGACGGTCACCGCATCGGGATCGATCCCGCTCACGTCGCAAAGAGTGATGTCGGCACCGCTTTGCTCCAGCGACGCGCAGACGCGAAACCGAACGGGTCGCGCGTCGTGATCTCGCGCGACTCCCGCCATCGGGCGCGTTCTCGAGAAGGCGTTGCAGGTCGTCGCCGCGGCTCAGCTTGTCGAGCCGGGCCTCTGAAGGTCCGAGTCGGCGAACGGGTTGCCCGTCGCCGCGTAAACGAATGGGGGTTCTCGACCCCCACGGGCAGCCAGGAGAAGATGTCGAGGCGGCGACCTTCGCCACCAGAGATGGCCGCGAAATCGGCCCGGGGGATGCCGCGCGAGTCGGTCACCTGCTGGAGCACCGCCTGGTATGCATCTCGCCCGGGCAGGAGCGGGAGGTCCGAGTAGATCGTCCGGTCGACAGGTAGCACGGCGACGAGCGTGGTCAGTACAGCGCGATAGTCCTCGAGTGACACGCCGCTCTCGAGGTCGTTCGAGTCGGCGACGATGACGATGTCAGCGCGGGCCAGGTCGACCTGCGGCAGTTGATCACGGACCACGTCGGCGGTGGTCCCGCCGCTGCTGACGTTGGCGATGTGGACGGGCCGACCGGTACGTTCGGTGATGTACGTGGCGATCCGCCCGACGAAGCCCTCCATCGGGTCGTCGGCTCCGACCGCCAGGACCGACGAGTCGCCGAGGGCCACCAGGCGGATGGCGCCCGCCGGCACGGGTTCACGCATCCGCGCGTGCCAGGAGCCAGGGTAGCCCGCGGCCCGCAGGGCTGTTCGGGCGACCTTGACGCCGACGAACAGCAGGATCACTCCGGTGACGAGGGCGAGGACCGCAAGCGACGGCGACGCGGAACGCGCATTTCGAGGAACCTTTCAGGCCTTGGCGGCGCTGCCCGACGCCTCGGCCCCTCGCGTGGATTGCGAGCTCCCGGCCCGCCTGGCGCGCAACCACAGCCTCGCCTCGTACGCGCTCGAGACGACGAGGACGCCGATGAATACGATCAACCAGGCGAAGGCCAGCCAGCCAAGGATCGGCGAGTCGTAGTGATCGACGATGGCTGGCGGCGGCTCGATGGCGACGGGGCCGAAGTGGACGGCGCCGACGAAGAGAGCACCCCCGCCCGAGACGGCAATCCAGAAGCCGGGACCGACTCGGCCCGCCCGATAGAGCGCCAGGCCGGTCAGGATCAGCGGATAGATCACGAGGCTTCCAGTGAAGCCATTGACCTCCGACGTCACCGGCCATCCGACGGCATTGCCCCGAATGAGATGGTCGATGTGGTGGCCGGCCGAGAACAGTGCCGCGAGATAGGTCAGGCGGTAAAGTCGGGGATCGTTCATGGTTTCGCCGTTCTCTCTTCGCCGCGCTCAGGCGGTGAGCAGCCCGACACCCAGACCGACGACTCCCACGCCCAGCGAAACCGTGCCGGCGTAGAGCAGCCAGATCAGGGCGTTCGGCCTGGTTCGCCCGGCCCCCGTCGACGACAGAAAGAAGCCGGCGGGCATGAGGATCGCCGCCAAGGGGATCCCGTCGCGAGCCACGAAGCCGAGGACGCCCGAGACGCCGGCCGCATCGACGTACAGCTGGCCGACGAGGGCCAGGATGACCAGCACCCCGGCGTGCGCGTGCCCCGCTCGTGAGAACGTGATCTGGAAGGGCGTGGCCGCCAGCCGACCACGGGCCAGCGCGAGCATGTAGTAACCGCCCCACTCGACGGCGACGATCGCGATCAGCAAGACCCCCGCGGTGTTCAGCGTGACGGACGAGATCATCAGCGGCATGGGAGGGATCCTCGAACTTCTGCGGATACTGCTGCTATCCATACTGTAGATAGTGCTACTATCTGTGTCAACTGGCCAGGGATGACGAAACTGAGAGGAGTCGAATGCGGATCTCGGAGCTGTCGGTCGTGAGCGGCGTGCCCGTTCCAACCGTCAAGTTCTATCTGCGCGAAGGACTTCTGGCGGCGGGCGATGCACGCGCGGTGAACCAGGCCGAATACGGCGACGAACATCTCCGCCGGCTTCGACTCATCCGGGCCCTGACTGACGTGGGCGGCCTGCGGCTCCGCGAGGTGCGTGCGGTCCTTGCCGCCATCGACGATGAGCTGATGCCACTCCACGACCTGCTCGGCGTCGCCCAGTACGCTCTCGTTCGGGGCGGACCGAACGAGAGCCACCCGCCTGCCGATGACAGCGGCGGAGCGACCAGTGACGTCGACCGTCTGCTGGCCGAGATGGGATGGCACGTCAACGCGGCCGCGCCGTCACGGCGGTCCCTGGCGCAGGCGATCTTCACCCTGCGCGAGCTCCGTTGGGACGTGTCGATCGATGATCTCGTTCGATACGCCCGAGCCGTAGACGACCTGGCAGCCGAGGAGGTGGCCACGGTCCCCGATCACGGCTCCCGGAGCCAGATCGTCGAACACATGGTCGTGGGGACCGTCATCTTCGAGGCGGTCCTCACCGCCCTTCGCCGCCTGGCGCAGGAACATCACTCCGCTCGTCGATTCGCCAAACGACCGAGACTGGCAAACGATGCCCGCCGTTGAACGTCGGTAGGTCCTTCGAAGTTCACTCTTTGCCAGCATGGCGCCGCCATCGGTGGTGAGCACCTGCCCGGTTGCGAAGCCGTTCGCCATGGGGTACGCATCGGCTGAGACCACTTCCGCGTTCAGAGCCGTCATCTCGGCCACCCTGGCCACCGCCAACGAGGAGACGGGCGAGCGCCTGGACGGATGGCACCCGTGCTCGAGCTCCTCGACGCCTCCCGGTCCACCGGGGCGGCGGCCAGGATTCGCACCGTCTGGCCTCGGAGCCTTGATGGGCATAAGCCGCTGATAAGCCGCAAGTAAGCGGCTGTCTCTAGCCTTCCCATCTGGCCCGGAGCAATGCACCGCGCTTCGTCAGGGACTGTCTTGGTTTGACAGTAACCGTGACAGTAACGCGCAGGCTATTGGTGGCTACTTTGGGCCTGTCCTGACACCTTCCAAGCACGAATTGCCTGCATTCCTCGCACGCTCAGTGTTAACAAAGCGCTAACCGCTCGATGAGGGGCCGTTCACGGCGCGCCCCGACGCTGTCCTGGACAGACAGGGAGGTTTGTCCTGACCGCGCCCGACATGGG
>JACCVB010000082.1 GCA_013698385.1 Chloroflexota bacterium | reverse complement strand
GAGCAGGACGCGTCGGTGACGATCGCGCGGGCCGCGGAGCGAGCGGCGTCGGAGGCCGGTGGATCGTCGCGCGGTGGCCTGACCGGAGCCGCAGATCGGAATCGCGGACGCCGGGCCGCGGAGGCCGTCGCCGCCGGACCGGCCATGGAGGTCATGAGCGTCGAGGTTCTGCCGGCCGACGAGGAGCCGCTGGGGGAGGGGACCGCGTCGGACTGGCTGCCCGGCATCCGCGATGAGCACGACGACAGCGGCGGGCCGCAGGGCCGCTGGACGGAGCGTCCGACCTGGGACCGAACGGTGACGCCCAATATCCGCAAGCGGACCGGCCAGCGCCCGACCCGCCGGCGATAATCGAACGTCTGTTCGTAATGCCGGCCGTCCGGTAGAATAGCCCCGTGCCCCAGGATCAGCTTGTCGTGCGCGGCGCGCGCGAACACAACCTTAAGGACGTCACGGTCGCCTTTCCGCGCGACCGGCTGGTCGTCATCACCGGGCTGTCCGGCTCCGGCAAGTCCAGCCTCGCCTTCGACACGATCTATGCCGAGGGCCAGCGTCGCTACGTCGAGAGCCTGAGCGCGTACGCCCGCCAGTTCCTCGGCCAGATGGAGAAACCGGACGTCGACCAGATCGACGGCCTCTCCCCGGCGATCTCGATCGACCAGAAGGGTGCCAGTCGAAACCCGCGCTCCACCGTCGGCACGGTCACCGAGATCTACGACCACCTGCGCCTGTTGTTCGCCCGGATCGGCCGGCCGCACTGCCCGGACGGCCATGCCATCGAGCGGCAGAGCGTCCAGCAGATCGTGGACCAGGTCCTGGCCCTGCCGGAAGGCACGCGCCTGCTCGTCCTCGGTCCGCTCATCAAGGACCGCAAGACAGAGGGCGACCGGATCATCGACGCGGCCCGTCGGCAGGGCTTCGTTCGGGTCCGGGTGGACGCCGAGCTGTACGACATCGCGGAAGCGCCGCCCAAACTGGACAAGTACAAGCGCCATTCGATCGAGGTCGTGGTCGATCGATTCATCGTCCGGTATGCGGATGCGCCTGACGGTGCCGCCCGCGGCGAAGACGGCCGACCGCTCGATCCCGAAACGGGCCGGTCGGTCCCGGATCCCGACGCCTCGCGCCTGGCCGACTCCATCGAGACCGCGCTCGGACTCGGCGAAGGCGCCGTGCTCATCGCGCCTGCGCCGCGCGACGACGAGCCGCCCTCCTTCGAGGAGCGTCGCTACAGCGAGCGCTATTCGTGCCCGTACGACGGCTTCACGATCGACGAGCTCGAGCCCCGCAACTTCTCGTTCAACTCGCCGCATGGGGCATGCCCGGACTGTGCCGGCCTCGGCACGAAGCTCGAGATCGACCCGTCCCTGCTCATCCCGAACCCGCACAAGAGCCTGGGGCGCGGGGCGTTGGGCATCGGCGGCCTGCTGTCGACGGATGCGTCTTGGCGGATGAAGATCATCGCCGCCGTGTGCAGGGCCCACGGCTGGGACTACACGGCCCCGGTGAAGTCCCTGCCCAAGGAGGCGCTGGACCACCTGCTGTACGCGAAGAAAGACACGGAGAAGGTCCTCGTCCGCTACCGCCACGAGCGCGGCGAGAACAGCTACAAGGCGAACTTCGAGGGGATCATCACGAACCTCGAGCGACGCCATCGCGAAAGCGAGTCGGACTACATCAAGGCCGAGATCGAGAAGTTCATGGTCACCAAGCCGTGCGTGGCGTGTGGCGGTAAGCGACTCCGCCCGGAGATCCTGGCCGTGACGATCGGGGACCTCGACATCTGGGACGTGTCGACGATGTCGATCACCAACGCCCTGCACTGGGCATC
The DNA here is from genome assembly GCA_013698385.1 of Chloroflexota bacterium. Classification (GTDB taxonomy): domain Bacteria; phylum Chloroflexota; class Limnocylindria; order Limnocylindrales; family CSP1-4; genus SPCO01. Next base: position 9,807 of record JACCVB010000082.1, on the reverse strand, counting down.
GGCCCTGGGCAAGGGGCTGACCGAGCGCGAGCGCACGATCGCCGTCCAGATCGTCAAGGAGATCGTCGCCCGGCTGGGCTTCCTCGTGGATGTCGGGCTGGATTACCTGACGATGGACCGAACGAGCGTCACGTTATCCGGCGGCGAGGCGCAGCGGATCCGCCTGGCGACCCAGATCGGCACGACCCTGATGGGCGTCCTGTACATCCTGGACGAGCCGTCCATCGGGCTGCACCAGCGCGACAACGCCAAGCTCATCGCGACGCTCACCCGGCTGCGCGACCTCGGTAACACCGTGCTCGTGGTGGAGCACGACGAGGAGACCATCCGCACGGCGGACTGGGTCGTGGACATCGGGCCGGGCGCAGGGGAGCACGGCGGTGAGATCATCGCCAACGGCACGCTGGAGGACCTGCTCGCCGAGCCGCGCTCGATCACCGGGGCGTTCCTGCGCGGGGAGCGCTCCGTGCCCGTGCCCGCGCGACGCCGCAAGGGGAGTGGCAAGGCCCTCGTCGTCAAGGGCGCCCGGGAGCACAACCTCCAGGCGGTGGACTTCCGGGTGCCGCTCGGTGCGTTCGTGGCCATCACCGGGGTCTCGGGCAGCGGCAAGAGCACGCTCGTGACGGAGGTGCTCTATCGCGCGCTGGCTCGCGAACTGAACGGGTCGCGCGAGCCGGTCGGTGCGCATGACTCCCTGAGCGGCGCGGAGCATATCGACAAGATCATCGAGATCGACCAGAGCCCCATCGGGCGCACGCCGCGCTCCAACCCCGCGACCTACGTGGGGCTGTTCACGCCGATCCGGGAACTGTTCGCGGGCGTGCCCGAGTCGCGCGTCCGTGGCTACCTGCCGGGCCGCTTCAGCTTCAACGTCAAGGGCGGCCGCTGCGAACACTGCAAGGGCGACGGCATCCTGAAGATCGAGATGCAGTTCCTGCCCGACGTCTACGTCCCATGTGAGGTGTGCAAGGGCAAGCGCTACAACCGCGAGGCGCTCGAGATCCACTACAAGGGCAAGTCCATCGCGGACGTGCTGGAGATGACGATCGCCGAAGCGTTGGAGTTCTTCAGCGCGGTGCCGAACGTGCGGACCAAGCTCCAGACCCTGTTCGACGTGGGCCTCGGGTACGTGCACCTGGGCCAGCCGGCCACGACCCTGTCGGGCGGGGAAGCGCAGCGGGTCAAGCTCTCCACGGAACTGTCGCGGCGCGCGACAGGGCGAACGCTGTACGTCCTTGACGAGCCGACGACCGGCCTCCACTTCGCTGACGTCGAGAAGCTCCTGGAGGTCCTGCACCGGCTGGTGGACGGCGGCAACACCGTCCTCGTCATCGAGCACAACCTCGACGTCATCAAGACGGCGGACTGGATCGTGGACCTCGGGCCGGAGGGCGGCGACCGCGGCGGCCGGATCATCGCCCAGGGCACCCCCGAGAAGGTCGCCGCCTCACCGGACTCGGCGACCGGGGAATACCTCGCCCGGGTCCTGCGCGGCGAGCCACTCGTGCCACTCTCCGACGTCTCGTTCGCGGAAGAGGCCGGCCGCGCCGATCGGACGAACGGACACCGAGCCGAGGCCATCGCCCCGGTCCGCTCTCGCAAGCGAGCGACCGCCGCGACCCAGGCCCGCTGACGCGGGCCGGCGGGGTACCATCCCGGCCATGCCCGAGATCGACTTCGCGTTCCTCGCCGACGCGGCCGAGACCGTGCCCGGCCAGAAGTTCCACGTCCTGGGTGGTGGCATCGCCCGGATCGGTGGCCGGCGGTTCCCGCTGCGCCATCCGCACTTGGCGCTGGTGATCGGCCTCCAGGTGACGTCGCCGGAGACGGACCGTGAGCATGAGATCCGGTTCGTGCTGCTGGACCCGGACGGCGCAGAGGTGGCCGGTGCCACGGGCAGCCTCGTCGCGCGCAGCCAGCACGATGCCCGGGATGCGACGCTGACCTTTTCGATCGACCTCTGGAACCTGACCTTCCCGGCACCCGGCGACTACTCGTTCCGGATCCTCGTGAACGGCTCGGAGCGCAAGCGCCTGCCGCTCCTGCTCCTGGCACCGACCGAGGGTAGCGAGGAGGCCGACGGCGCCTCGACCGCCCCGTCGGATGGCTGAGCGGCTGCCCGCGAACGGCCCCGCCCGGCATGAACTTCCGGTCATCGATGACCTTGGTCTCCTCGCGGCCCGACACGGCGACCGTCTCCTCGCCGAGGCACGGGAGCGAGGGCTCACGCGCTGGGTCACGTACCTCGAACCGCTGCCGGATCGGCTTCGAGACGACGGCCTGCCGGGGCTCCGTTCGGCATCGATGCGAGCGCGCGCAGCCTACGGTCCCAAGGATTCGCTCCGCGACGCACTCCCGCCCGAGCTGACCGAGCCGTTCCTTGACGCCGTGGATCGACTGCTGCGCGAGCTGAACCGGGAGGCCAACCGCGTCCGCACCTAGGCGATCAAGTCCACGACCCCGAGTTCATCTGCCGTGAACGCTTCCAGCAGGAAGGGCGACGGACTCGACGGGTCGTAGCTCAGGGTCAGGGATCGGCGAGCCCGGGTCCAAGCGACGTACGCGAGCCGTCGCTCCTCCTCCATCGCCCGATCAGGCTCGCTCGACTCGGCGACCGCTCGACCGCTCGGGAAGCGCCCGGCGTCCATCCCGACGATCGCGACGTGGTCGAATTCGGCGCCCTTTGTCGAGTGGGCCGTGGCGAGTGACAGGCGGGCGTCATCCTGGCGCAGCTCGGCCAAGCGTTGGCGGGTCCTGTCGATGGCCGACCGGAGCGCGGCCAAATCGGTGAAGGGTGGCGCCCAGGCGAGGATCGCGCCGGCGAGGGCACGGCCGGCCTCATCCCGGATGGCGATCGATCGCCGGAGCGCCCCGAGCCGTTGGAGGAGCGGTCGGCGAGGGTCCGTCGCGCGCTCGACCCAGTCAAGCATGGGATCGAGCCGGTCGTCGTCCACGAGCAGGTCCACCGATGGCGCCCGGAATGGTTCACCGAGGGCGAGCGCCGCGACGATGGCCGGCCGCAGCTCCCGGTTCGTTCGCGCCAGGACCGCGCGGGTCAGGTCGTCCCCCGGCAAGGCACGCACGAGCCGGATCGTGCGCTCGGGCTCGTCCGCGGTATCCGACGCAAGGATCAGGGTCCCGCCGGCGTTCGGCCGCGGTCGGATCGTCTTGGCGAAGCGCTCCCGGTTGTGACCGATCAGCGCGAGCGCCCGTTCGACGACCGGGGCCGGGCAACGGTGATTGACCTCCAGATCCATCCGCCGCAATCCGGGCAGCGAGGCATCGATCGCCAGCACCCGGCGCACATCGGCAAGCCGCCAGCCGTAGATCGATTGATCGTCGTCACCGACAAGGAACACCCGGTTGGCCGGTGCAGCCAGGAGCAGGGCCAAGCGGAGTTGCGACCGGTCGACGTCCTGGACTTCGTCAACCAGCAGTTGAGCGCACCGACCGCGCCAGGTCGCCAGGAGACGGTCGTTGCCGGCAAGCTGATCGAGGGCCTGGCGCACCAGGTCGTCGAAGTCGAGACCGCCCCGGTCGGCGAGTGCCGTTTCGTACTCGACGAAGGCCCGTGCCGTTGGACCCGCCTCCGTGTCTGCGCGGATCTGCTCGACATCGACTGCGAGGTCGAGCTTGAGTCGTGAGAACGCGGTGTCCAGGCGAGCGTACGCACCGGGAGGGGGATCCGGCCAGAGCTCGGCGAATAGCTCCATCCGGTCGATGAGCGGCTCCACCGATACGCCGACATCCCGGAGGATCTCGCGCCCCAGGGCATGGAACGTCCGAACGCGGACGGCACCCGGCTGGAGGCCGAGTGGCGCGATGGCCCGGTCCAGGCGCTGGGTCAGCTCCTCTGCCGCGCGCTTGTTGAAGGTGATGGCGGCGATCGTCGACGGCGCGGTACCGCCGTCGATCAACCAGGCGATCCGAGCGACGAGGGTCGTGGTCTTGCCGGAGCCAGCCGGTGCCACGCACAGGATCGGACCAGGCGGCGAGGTCGCAGCCGCTCGCTGGTCTGGGGTCAGAAGTGCAAGGCGGGCCGCGACGGCGGGATGGGTTGGCACGTGCCGATCATGGCGAACCCGCCTCTACTCGGACTTACTTGCGCGGGATGACGAGGACGTACTTGCCGTACCACTCGTCCTTGGAGCGCCTCGTGCCGCTGGTGTACGGGTCGTCCAGCAGGCTGTCCGTCTGGGTGTACGGCCGGAACCGGAGTCGGTAGTTCGTCGTGTACTGGAAGCGGTAGTACGAGATCTTCGCATTCACGAACCCGTCACTCTGCAGCGGGTCGGAAAGGTAGACCCCTTCGATCGTGAACGTGTTCTTGTACGTCCCGTCGAGATTCCTGGCGAACGGATCGCCCACCAGACCGTAGTAGCCGGTGATCATCTGGGCGTGGCGGCCCGCCCAGGCCAGCACCCCGACGGGTTTGCGTGTCTTGATCACCGCTCGAACCGCGGCCTTGACCGCTCCCGCATAGGTCTTGTACGACGCGTCCTCGTAGACCCGCTTGCCTTCCAGCAGGGCACTGCTGCCCCAACCGTAGTAGTTGAGCGTGTTGCGCCAACCGTGCGGATCAGAGCCCGAGCCGCCCTCCAGGGTGTCGTGCGCCCGCGCCCAGGAGAGCATCGACTGGAGCTTCGTGCCGGACCGGCTGGCCCGCCACACGAAGCCCGTTCCGCCGGTCTTCCGATAGCTGATGAAGTTCAGGGTATCCATCGCTGACGTCGCCGTGCAGGCCGAGTAGTACGGATCCTGGAAGCGGAATCCGTCGCCCCAGTACAGGTTCAACGATGCGGGCGGCTTTGGTGTCGGCGTCGGCGTCGGACTGGGTGTCGGCGTCGGTGTCGGAGTCGGCGTCGGTGTCGGTGGAGGCGTCGGTGTCGGGGTCGGGGTAGCCTCGACCAGTGCTTCTGCCGCAGCCACCGGGAACGCGCCGGGCAGCGCCACGAACGCCAGCCCGGCGAGGAAGGCCAGGCTGAGGAGACGGCGCGGAGGACACGGGGGACGCGGCATGGTCATCTCTTTCAACGTAGGGGAGCGGACTGGTGGATGCGAGTGATCGGTCGGCGCACGAGGTCTTCTCGGAGCCGGCGTCGATCATCCCCGGTGGATCGGGCGGTTCGCCCCCCAACCATAGTCCGGGGACGTACAGGAAACAAGTCGGCCGCCGGAGCGATGTTGCCCTAGCATCCGAGCGTGAGCCCGGAACTCGAAGCCACCCTCAAGCGCCTGCCCGATCGCCCCGGCGTCTACCTGATGAAGGACAGCCGGGGCGACGTGCTCTACGTGGGCAAGGCCCAGAGCCTCCGTAACCGGGTCCGGAGCTACTGGCAGAAGCTGGCGCCCGGAGGGGAGATCCATCGCATCCGCAGCGTCATCGACCGGGTCGCGGACGTCGAGGTCACCGAGGTCGACAGCGTCAGCGAGGCGCTCCTCCTCGAAGCGAACCTGATCAAGCGCTTCAAGCCGCGTTTCAACGTCCGACTCAAGGACGACAAGAGCTACCCGTACATCAAGATCACTCGAGCGGACGACTTCCCGCGCGTGGAGCGGACGCGCAAGCTGGTCAACGACGGGAGCCGCTACTTCGGTCCGTACGCGTCGGCATCGAGCGTCGACGAGTCGATGAACCTCGTCCGCCGGCTGTTCCCGTTCCGAACCTGCACGATCGAGATCAAGGACGGCCAGCGCGCCCTCCAGCGGCCGTGCCTCCTGTATCACATCAAGCGCTGCCAGGGTCCCTGCATCGAGGCCATCGGCAGGGCCGACTACGGCGCGGACATCGCCCAGATCGAGTTGTTCCTCGAGGGCCGCCAGGAAACTCTGGTCAAGGCGCTCGGGCGAGAGATGGCGACGGCGGCCGAGCGCACGGACTACGAGCGAGCGGCCGGCCTGCGCGACAAGATCCGGGCCATCGAGCGGACCATGGAGAGCCAGAAGATGGCCGCCTTCGCTCGAACGGAACTGGACCTCGTGGGACTCGCTCGCCAGGACAACCAGGCGGCCATCAACTTGTTCGTCATCCGCGACGGCAAGATGATCGGACGGGACATCTACCTGCTGGATGCCGCGCGCGATGCGACCGACGACGAGGTCCTGACAAGCTTCCTGGAGCAGTACTACGCTCGCGCCACCTCCATCCCGCGCGAAGTCCTCGTGCCGACCGAAGTCGGGGAGCCGGGCGTGCTCGAGACGTTCCTCGGCGAACGCCGGGGCGGACCGGTCCACCTCCGCATCCCGCTCCGCGGCGAACGCCGCAAGCTCATGACGCTCGCCACCCGGAACGCGACGGAGATGCTGGCCCGCGAGCAGGCCCGCTGGCTGGCCGACCATGGCAAGACCCTGGCCGCCCTGGAGCAACTCGCCGAGGCGCTCGGCCTGTCCGCGCCGCCGCTGCGCATCGAGTGCTATGACATCAGCAACTTCGGGGGCGCGCAGTCGGTCGGGAGCATGGTCGTCTTCGAAGACGGCAAGCCGCGCACGGGCGAGTACCGCCGGTTCCGGATCAAGACGGTCCAGGGGCCGAATGACTTCGCCAGCCACCAGGAGGTGCTGCGGCGCCGGTTCCGCCTCGCCCGGACCGGCGAAGAGGGCAATGAGGAGGAGCGTCGCTGGGCGATGCCGGATCTCGTCATCGTCGACGGCGGCAAAGGCCAGGTCAGTGCCGCCAAGGCGGTCCTGGACGAGCTCGGCCTGCACGATCTCCCGCTCGCGGGTCTCGCCAAGGAGCGCGAGGAGTTGTTCCTGCCGGACCGCTCGGACCCCATCGTCCTGCCGCCGACCTCGTCCGCCCTTTACCTCGTCCAGCGCCTGCGCGACGAGGCACACCGGTTCGCGATCACGTATCACCGGACGCTGCGCGACCGCCGCACCGTCAGGTCCGCCTTCGACGACCTGCCGGGGGTCGGTCCCAAGCGCAAACGCGAACTCCTGAAGGTCTTCGGGTCGATCAAGCGCGTGCGCGACGCACCGGTCGAGCAGATCGCCGCCGTCCCGGGCATCGGCCGCTCGCTGGCCGAGCGGATCAAGGCGACCCTGGAGGCCTGACCGACCGAGGCCGGAGCGCCTGCCGTGGGCGTGGGCGGGTCGGAGCGTGTACCATCCCGCCGGTATGCGTCGACTCGGTCCCGCTCTGATCGCCCTTATCGGCGTCCTGGCCCTCCTGATCAACTTCTTCCCCGGTCTGCGGCTGCCCGATTCCTCCGCACCGGACGGATCGTGGCGGCTGGTCCAGACGAAGCTCGGGCTGGATCTCGAGGGCGGACTGCGGGTCGAATATCAGGCCCTGCCCAAGGATGGCGTCTCGCCGACGGGCGAGAGCATGGGCGTCATCAAGGACATCGTCGAGCGCCGGGTGAATCAGACCGGCGTGTCCGAGCCGGTCGTCCTCACCCAGGGCACAGACCGGGTGGTCATCGAGCTGCCAGGCGTCACGGACGTGGATTCGGTCCGGCAGCTGGTCGGCCAGACCGGCCGTCTTGATTTCGTGCCATTGGGCACGACACCGGCCACAGATGGCCAGGTCCTGGACCTCACGCCGACGGGCACCCCACCGCTGTTCAGCGGCGATCAGGTCCAGTCCGCGTCCATCGGCCAGGACCAGAACCGCGGGCTGGCTGTGGACTTCGTGCTGAAGTCGGACGGCGCCAACCTCTTCGCCGACTACACCGCCAAGCACATCGGCGAATACTTCGCGATCACCCTGGATGGCTCGGTCATCTCGGCGCCGACCATCAATAGCTCCATCCCCAACGGCCAGGTCCAGATCAGCGCGGGCGGCATCGGCGGCTTCAATGCCAAGGAGGCCAACCAGCTGGTCACGGTCCTCAAGTTCGGCTCCCTGCCGTTCCCCATCCAGGAGCTCTCCAGCGAGCAGATCTCGGCCACGCTTGGTGACCAGTTCCTGGTCCAGAGCCTGATCGCCGGCTTCATCGGGATCGCCCTGGTCATCACGTTCATGCTCATCTACTACCGCCTGCCGGGCATCGTGGCGAGCTTCGCGCTGCTCTACTACACGCTCGTCGTGTTCGCCATCTTCCGGCTCATCCCGGTCACCCTGACCCTCGCCGGGATCGCCGGCTTCGTGCTCTCGGTGGGCATGGCGGTGGATGCCAACATCCTGATCTTCGAGCGGATGAAGGAAGAACTTCGCCTGGGCAAGTCGCTTCCTGCGGCCGTCGAGGCGGGCTTCAATCGGGCCTGGAACTCCATCCTGGATTCGAACGTGTCCAGCCTGATCACGGCGACGATCCTGTACTCGTTCGGCTCGTCGGTGATCCGCGGCTTCGCGCTGGTCCTGATCATCGGCGTGCTGGTCTCGATGTTCAGTGCAATCGTCGTGACTCGTTCCATCATGCGCGTGCTTGTGCGCCAGGAATGGGCCCGCCATCCGCGCCTGTTCGGTCTTCGCCCGGACGAATTCGTGGCCCGTGGCGCCACGCGACCGTCCTCGCGCCGACCGGTGCGTGCGGATGTTTGATGTCATCGGCAAGCGCCGCATCTTTTATGCGATCTCGCTGGCACTGACGATCCCCGGGCTCGTTTTCATCCTGCTGACCCCGTTCACGGACGCCGGCCTCCAGTTCACGATCGACTACACCGGCGGTACGCGCTGGGAACTGAAATTCAAGGATCCGAACGTGACGCCCGCCCAGGTCGAGGCGGTGTTCGCGGAGGAGGGACTTGCCGCGTCAGCGATCCGGACCGGCAGCGGCTACATCGAGATCAAGACCGAGCCGATCGGCCTGAAGGCGCCCGAACCCTCCGCGTCCGCGCCGGCCACGCTGGCGCCGAGTGCGAGTGGCTCGCCCGGTGCGAGTGTCAGCGCCGATCCGGCTGCGAGTGCCAGCGCGAGCCCGCCGGGGAGCCCGAGCTCCAGCCCCGTTGCCAGCGCCAGCCCGTCGTCGGCCCCTTCGGCGTCCGCGTCGCCCGCGGCGGCGGTGGCACCGTCCGGATCGCCTGCACCCTCGGCGTCGGCATCGGCGTCGGCTTCGCCGTCCGCATCTACCGGCCCGGCGATCGGCAACACGGAACTCCCGACCGACGGCAAGCTCGGCGAAATGGTCAAGGCGCTCGAGGCGAAGGTCGGCACGATCGAGTCCCAGGCGAGCCTGACCACGATCGGTGCGGTCGTGAGTTCGGACCTGGTCAGCCAGGCCCTCATCCTCATCGTCGTGGGCTCACTCGGCATCGTGCTCTGGATCACGTATCGCTTCCGCGACGTGAAGTTCGGCGTCACCGCGCTCGTCGCCCTGCTGCACGACGTGATCGTGGTGGTCGGGACGTTCGCCATCCTCGGGACGTTCTTCAACGTCGAGATCGATGCGTTGTTCGTGACCGCGATGCTCACGGTCATCGGGTTCAGCGTCCATGACACGATCGTCGTCTACGACCGGATCCGCGAGAACAAGGCGCGTCACCTCGGCGAGCCGTTCGCGGCCATCGTCAACCATTCCATCCTGCAGACCTTCGGGCGATCGATCACCACCAGCCTGACCGTCCTCATCACGCTCCTGGCGCTGTTCCTGTTCGGCGGCTCCTCGATCAGTGACTTCATCCTGGCGCTGCTGATCGGGATCGTCAGCGGGACGTATTCCTCGATCTTCGTGGCCAGCCTCCTGCTCGTGGACTGGCAGGCCCGGGACGACCGCCGTCGCGGCCGCGTGGCGAGCACGCGGGCGCCACGCACTCGACGCGTCGCTTCCTGATCGCGACCGAGGCGGATACGCCGCAGGTGAGCGGCACGTGGCATCCTGAGCCCGTGCTGGAGCCGCGCTTTCGCTGGGACTTCCCGACCCCACC
>JACCVB010000067.1 GCA_013698385.1 Chloroflexota bacterium | reverse complement strand
ATCACCACGGCCGATCCGTAAACGCACCTGCGACTGTCGACGCCGATCCTGGAGCGCATCTTCCACCGCTCCGACGCCGCCAATATGTAGCCAAGCGACATCAAGTGTTGACTCCGCCCGCCGGCAGCGGCGGCGACGGTGCGCTCGCGACCGTACAGCCGGTTCGGCGCGGCGACGGTGCGCTCGGACATCCGGTCCGACGCGGCCACCGGTCCGAAGCCGGGAATATGTAGCCGAGCGACATCGCGTGTTGACGCTGTCCCTCGACGCGGAAATCGGGCATCAGTGGTGCGCGCCCGCACCGGACGTGACACGCGAGCTGTCACATCGGGCGATCACGGTGGCCGGGCCGTCCTGGCCGGGACGTCGTGAAAGGAGTGCTGGAATCGGCGTTGACCGGGATTACCGTTTCGATACCATGCGCGCAACCCTCGGCCGGGATGGCGGGGTGGTGGGGGAGCCGGGATGCCCAAGGTTGCTTCGGTCGTCGGGACCAGGCGCGGCGATGTCGTGCGTTCCAAGCGTGGCGACATCGCGGAACGCCTCGTGGTCGATCGATTGCGCGCGGTCGTCGGGCCTGAAGTGCTCGTGCTCGACGGGGTCCAGTGGCTCCTGCGCGACCGCGGCGCCGTGCGCAATGGCGAGGCGGACGTCGTGATCGGCGATCCGGAGCGGGGCCTGCTCGTGGTCGAGGTGAAGTCGGGCGAGATCCGGCGTGACGGGAGCGGCACGTGGTGGGCGGGTCCGAACCGCCTCGAGCGCAGCCCGTTCGACCAGGCCCGAGACAACAAGTACGCGCTGCTCAAGAAGCTCCGCGAACTGCCCGACTGGCCCGCCGACCTGAAGCCGATCGCCGGGCACGCAGTGGCGTTTCCCGACGTGGACCTCGACACGATGCGCGGGCGGCTTGGCCTGCTCGGCCTCGATGCCGACACGCAGCTCATCGCCGACCAGTCGATGTTCGTCGACAGCGACGAGGGCCGCGCGGAGTTGCGGGCGTTCGTCGATGGGGCGTTCGCCTCGTGGGGGCAGGCGGCGAGCGAGCGAGCTCCGGGCCAGGCCGCCATCGATCTCCTGCGAGCCGTCGGCATCGAGCCGTTCGAGATCCGCTCGATGCTGCGATACGAGGCCGTCGAGGGCGAGCGTGACGTCCTCCGGCTGACGACCGGCCAGTTCCAGATGCTCAACTTCCTGCGCGGGCAGCGTCGCGCGTCGGTGATCGGTGGGGCTGGGACCGGCAAGACGCTGCTGGCGGCGGAGAAGGCTCGACGGCTTGCGCGCGAGGGCTTTCGGACGCTGCTCGTGTGTTTCAACGCTCCGCTGGCGCGGATGCTCGCCGACGAGCTCGAGTCGACGGCTCGCGACACCGGGCTGCTCGACGTGAAGACGTTCCACCAGCTATGCGAGGACCTCGGTCACGAGGCCGATGTGCTCGCGGAGCGGCCGACGCCGATCCCGCAGGACTGGTGGGACCGGACCTTGCCTCGGGCGCTTGACGACGCGGTCGAGCGCCTCGGGCCGCGCTATCACGCGGTGGTCGTGGACGAGGGCCAGGATTTCGATGCCGAGTGGCTGGCGTCGCTGAACGAGCTGCTGGTCGGCGGTGGGGAGGACGTCCTGTACGTGTTCCACGACCCGGCCCAGGCGATCTTTCGGGACGACGTCGTGGGGCAGCTGGGGCTGACCGAGTACCCGCTCGAGACGAATTGCCGGAATGCGGCGCCGATCCACGCGGTGGTGGCGCGGTTCGCGGAAGGCGGTCTCGCCTCGGAGGCGATGCGGACCGGGGGTCGGGCGCCGGAGCTGATCGAGGCCGCGGACGGGCCGGCGACCGTGGCAGCACTCCGTTCCGTGCTGCATCGGTTGCGTGCGACGGACGGCGAAGCCGTGAACCCGTGGGACATCGCCGTGCTGACGGGGGCGCGGCTCGAGGAATCGGCGGTGTGGCGCGTGCCTGGACACCGGTACGGGAACGAGGTGCTGGGGAATGCCGCCGTCGACGATGCCGGCCGGCACCTCGGCCGTGCCGCCCACCTCGCCCCGCAACTCCCCGACGACGTGATCCTGTGCGAGACGATCCGTCGCTTCAAGGGCCTCGAGAAGCCCGTCATCGTGCTCGTCGAACTGCGAGCGGACGACCCGCGCCTGGACCGGCTGCTCTACATCGGCGCGTCGCGGGCCCGCCAGCACCTCGTCGTCATCGCGCCGCCGGCCGTGCTGGATCGCCTCCGATGAGTCGGAGTCCGGACTCAGAGTTCCAGCACGAACCGAAGGGCGTCATCCACTCCAGTCGAGATCACTGACGTCGGGGATGAAGAACTCGTCGTCAGGGTCGAGTTTCGTACGCATGTCGTTCGCGCTTCGTGGCGCGCCGTGCGGAGATGATCAGGCCGCGCCTTCGGCGACGCGTCTCGCAACGGGGCTTCGTGTCGGGCTCGGATACGGGTGTGGCTCGCCATTGTTGAGGCGTGCGAACCGCTCGAGCCGCGGGCCGGCCGAGATGCTGCCGCTGCGCCCGTCGGCGCCGTTCCAGTCGAGCGACAACGTTCGTGGTGACCGTCCCGACTCGATGGTCTCGATGATCGCCGGCCAGGCCTCGAGCGTCGAGGCGAACCGGGCCAGGATCTTGTTCGACGGTATCAGGCGGAGGGAGTACCCGACAGCGCCGTCGATGCAGATCTCGGTCTTCTCGCCGGGCTTGCGGGCGAATGGGTTGGGTCGCCACTGCGTGGTGGAGAAGTCGATTTCCGGGATGAAGAACTCGTCGTCAGGATCGAGTTTCGTACGCATGTCGTTCGCGCTTCGTGGCGCGCCGTGCGGAGATGAT
>JACCVB010000060.1 GCA_013698385.1 Chloroflexota bacterium | reverse complement strand
GCCCTGCCCCAGCGCGGATAGCGCTCGCGCAGCGCCTGCACCGCCTCGACCTGGGCCACCGTCCAGGTCGGCCGACGACGCCGTCGCGGGGCCGAGCTGCGATCCTCGAGGGTCTCGAGGCGGAGTCGCTCGAAGCGGCCGAGCCAGCGGTACACGGTCGGTCGGCTCATCCCGAAGTGGCGGGCGGTCAGGGCGACGTTGCGGCCGTGGGCGGCGTGCCAGTCGACCATCGCCAGACGGCGGCGGGCATCGCGGCTCAGGTCGACCGGTGGCCACCGGGCCAGGCGCCACAGGCCACCGTGCCCGACCGCCACGAGTCGGCCGGCGCCGGTCTGCCGATGTCGCCGCCGACGACGCGTAGACTTCCCCATCGAGAGTCCTCCGGTGCTGCTGATGTCTTGAACACCACCAGCGTACCGAGGGCTCTCTTGTCGAACTCGACGGTAACGGACCTATCCGGACCTAGACAACGGCGCGTGGCTCAGATGGGGCTCGTCTCCACGAGCACGATGAAGGCGGCGCCGCTCAGCCAGGAAAGCAGGGCGAGCTCGGCTGAGCCGGCATTGCCCAGGGGACCCGTCAGGACCGCGTAGAGGATCAGGCCCAGGGCAGCCGCCGCTCCGGCCTTGATCAGGCGCAGGCCGATCTCGGCGGCGAGATGACTCATGTCTCGACCGCGCGACGGCCCTGCAGGGCTCGGATGAGGGTGACCTCGTCGGCGTATTCCAGGTCCCCACCGACGGGCAGCCCCCGGGCGATCCGACTCACGACCCCGACCACGGCTTCAAGGCGTTCCGCCAGGTACATCGCCGTCGCCTCGCCTTCCAGCGTCGGGTTCGTCGCCAGGATCACTTCCTCGAACGGACGCGCCTCTCGCTTGGCCTCGTTCGCCCGGGTCAGGAGCTCACGGATCTTCAACCGCTCCGGACCGACGCCGTCGATCGGTGAGATCGCGCCGTGAAGCACGTGGTAGAGGCCCTTGAACTCACCAGTGCGGTCGAGCGCGAGGACATCCAGTGGCTCCTCGACGACGCACAGACGTCGCTGATCCCGACCGGGATCGCGACAGATCGCGCACAGCGGCTGATCGCTGATGTTGAAGCAGCGCTCGCAGAATACGACCTTGTCACGCACGGCCACGAGGGCTGACGCCAGTGTCCGAGCCTCGGCATCCGGCGCCCGGAGCAGGTGGTAGGTCAGGCGCTGGGCCGTCTTGGGCCCGATACCGGGGAGCCTCGCGAATGATTCGATCAGGCGCGCGACGGGCTCGATCAGAGGAGTGACCACGCTCCGATCACATCCCCGGGAGCTTGAGCCCGCCGGTCACCGCGGCCATCTTCTGCTCGGCGAGCTCGCGCGACGCGCGGAGGGCGTCATTGACCGCCGCGACGACGAGGTCCTGAAGCATCTCGACGTCCGAGGCATCCACGGCCGCCGGGTCGATGGTCAGGCTCACGAGTTCCTGCTTGCCGGTCACCGTCGCGCTCACCACGCCCCCACCGGCGGAGCCATCCACTGTGCTTGACTCGAGTTCCGTCTGGACGCGCAGCATCTCCTGCTGCATCTGCTGTGCCATCCGTTGCAGGTTGGCCATCCCCATCGTGTGTCCTCCTCGTGATCGTCGTGGCAGTCTGACCGATGCCCGGATGGCCCGTTCGGTCGCGCTTCGCTAGCTGATCTCGCCCACGTCCACCAGGTCCTCGCCAAAGATCCGGCGAGCCTCCGAGACCAGGTCTGACGCGCTGGCGATGGGTGCGACCTCGATGTTGGCGACGATGCAACGAACCGAGACCGGCCGGCCGATCACCTCGGCGATGCCGGCTTCGATGGCCCCGCGCTTGCGTTCCGCGATGTCGCGCAGGAAGCCCTGCTCCTCGGGGAACCCGAGGGCGACCATCGCCCCATCGATCGACACCGGACGGCAGGTCAGGATCAGCGGCTTGACCGCCGGCTGTCGACTGAGGAGGGCCACGACCTGCGGCCACGCGGCGACCAGCCCGTCAAGGTCCAGCGGGCTGCCGTCGCGGGCGGGCGGAGCCGTCGAAGCCATTGGGGGCCTCGTCGGGCCGGGCAGGGCGGCCGATCGCGAGACCGGTGCCGCGGATCGGAAGAGCGCGAGCTCCAGCTGCAGGCGAAGGCCTCCGATCCCGGCACGGTCGAGGTCGATCGATACGAGGCTGCGCGCGACCTCGGCCAGGGCCTGCGCGGCGTCGGCTCCAGGCGTCCCCCTTCCTGACGAGCTGAGGTCGGACACGAGGCGGCCGCGGATGGCGTCCACGACCTGGTCAAGCAACGCGCGGGGGTCACGGCCCCTGGCTTCGAGCTGATCCAGGATCCCGATCCCGACCGCCGCGTCGCCGCCCAGGAGCGCGTCGATGAAGCCATCCACGGCCGCCGCATCGGCAAGTCCCAGGAGTTCGCGGACGGCGGCCTCCGTGATCGGGTCGGCGGGCGAGGCGAGCAACTGGTCCAGGATGGACTCCGCGTCGCGCATCCCGCCGGCCGCGAGCCGCGCCACGAGCGCCAGGGCGGCCGGTTCCGCGGTGCGCCCGTCGGCCGCGAGGATGCGGCTGAGCTTGCCCTCGATCTCGGCGACGCTCAGGCGTCGGACGTCGTAACGCTGGAGGCGCGACAGGATCGCCGGCGGGAAGCCGGACGGCTCGGTCGAGGCGAACATGAAGATGACGAAGTCGGGCGGCTCCTCGATCGACTTCAACAGGGCGTTCCAGGCATCCTTCGTGATCTGGTGCGCCTCATCGAGGATGTACACCTTTCGGCGCAGGTGGCCGGGCGGGTAGGCCAGCCGTTCGCGCAACTCGCGAACCTCGTTGATGCCACGGTTGGAAGCGGCGTCGATCTCGAGCACATCGAGCGTGGTCCCGTCTCGGATCGACACACACTCGGCGCACGCGTCACAGGGGTCGCCATCCTGGAGGTCCGTGCAATTGACGGCCTTCGCCAGGATCCGTGCCAGGGACGTCTTGCCCGTCCCTCGCGGGCCGACGAACAGGAGGGCATGCGAGACCCGTTCCGTTCGGACAGCGTTGCGGAGCGTCTCGACGACCGCTTCCTGGCCGACGATCTGGCTGAAGGTCTGGGCGCGCCAGCGCCGATAGAGGGCCTGGTGCGGGACGGTCGAGGTCAGGACGTCCTCCGATCGAGGGCGGGCCGTGATGCGTTGCCGTGCACCCTCCGTCGATCGCCGCTGACCCGTGCCCACCACGACGGGCGGCTTGGACCAGGCCATTCCGCGGCACCCGTCGATGATCGCTTAGTGCTGCTTCCTTCCGGATCTGACACGGTTCGCGGTTCGCCGCTGCGCGGGACCCGGTCCTCAACGTCGCGCCGTCGGGCAGCGTTCAGGAGCGGAAACCTCGGGAGGGGATTCAGCCCTGCTGGAGCGGATTGCAGGTACAGGACACCGCTAGTTCCCCGCCTAGCACGGCCCGCGAAGTCTACCGCGGAACCGCTTGGCCAGGTGTGGCGGAGAGGGCGGGATTCGAACCCGCGACGGGTTGCCCCGAACCGCATTTCCAGTGCGGCGCCATAGTCCACTAGGCGACCTCTCCCCGAACACGTCGCGACCGGCCGAATCGCCGGCCGGTCCACGTGTGGCGAGGTGGCGGAGAGGGCGGGATTCGAACCCGCGGTGCTTTCGCACACCGCTTTTCGAGAGCGGCACCATCAACCACTCGGACACCTCTCCGCGGCAGAGGATACCCGAACCCGGCTCGGGCGACGACCGGACGACTGGCGGGTCAGAGCGGGACGGGGGCGAAGAGGGCGGCCGCCTCATCTCGTCGGATGCCGCTGACGACCTTCAGCCGACGGGGCAGGGCCGGATGCTGGGCCAACTGGATGACGCTGCCGGCCGCCCCTTCACGATCATCGGAAAGCGCGTACACGAGCGCGTCGACATCGCTCTCCAGCAGCGCCCCGACGCACATCGCGCATGGTTCCTGGGTCACGAAGATCGTCGCATCGGCGAGGCGGGTCCGGCCCAGCCGGCGCGCCGCTTCGCGGAGCGCGACGACGACGGCGTGGGCGGTCGGGTCGTTGGTCTCCTCGACTCGATCGTGGGCTCGGGCGACCATCGCGTCGTTGACCACCGCGACAGCGGCGATCGGGCGTTCTCCGCGTGCGGCAGCGAGCTGCGCCTCCGCCAGGGCCTCGCTCATGAACAACTCGTAGTTCATGGAAGCGATGCTAGCAGACGGTTTCGGGCTAGCATGACGGACGTCATGCCCACCCCCAAGCGGATCGCCATCCTGACCGGCGGCGGCGACGTACCGGGCCTCAATGCCGTCATCAAGAGCGTGGTCTACCGCGCCACGGAGGCCGGTTGCGAGGTCCTCGGGATCCGGCGCGGCTGGGAGGGCCTGACCCATGTCCAGCCGGACCTGCCCTACGGCGGGGGGACGGGCTACCTGCGGTCACTGGACCGGATCAATACCCGCACGATCGATCGGACCGGTGGCACGATCCTGCACACGTCGCGGACCAACCCGCGCAAGATGCGTGCGGCGGGGTTGCCGCCCTGGCTTGCGAGCGAGGAGCGCGCGCGGTTCGAGCGCAGCGAAGGCGTGTTCGATCTCACGCCGCTCGTGCT
>JACCVB010000047.1 GCA_013698385.1 Chloroflexota bacterium | reverse complement strand
CCGGAGCGGAGCTCACACGCGGATCGTCCCGACCGGGTCGGTGCCAGGCCTCGAGGAGGCAGGGTTCCCGGTGACGACACGACGACCGCGGAGGAACAACCGATCAGGAGGTCGCCCACCGTGCCGTCCGTTTCGATGCGCCAGCTGCTCGAGGCCGGGATCCACTTCGGTCATCAGACCCGACGCTGGAACCCCAAGATGAAGCCATTCATCTTCGCCGAGCGCAACGGCATCCACATCATCGACCTGGCCCAGACCGTCCAACGCCTCGACGTTGCGCTGGAAGCCGTCCGCGAGACGGTCGCCCGCGGCGACCAGGTCCTCTTCGTGGGCACCAAGAAGCAGGCCCAGGAACCCATCGTGGCCGAGGCACAGCGGGCCAACATGCCGTACGTCCAGAAGCGCTGGCTGGGCGGCATGCTGACGAACTTCACGACGATCAAGAAGCGGATCGGCTTGCTCGAGCAACTGGAGGCGCGCCAGGAAGCGGGCGACTTCGATCGGATGACCAAGAAGGAAGCCGCCAAACTGACCGAGGAGATGGTCAAGCTCCAGGGCACGGTCGGTGGCATGCGCAAGATGAAGCGCCTTCCGGGCATCGTCTTCATCATCGACCCGCATCGCGAGCGGATCGCGGTGACGGAGGCGAACAAGCTCGAGATCCCCGTGGTCGGCACCGGCGACACGAACGTCGACCCCGACGAGCTCGACTTCATCATCCCCGCCAACGACGACGCGATCCGCGCCATCCGGCTGCTCTGTGCGCTCGTTGCCGAAGCCGCCATCGAGGGCGCCCAGCAGCGTTCCGCCCGTTCGGCCGGCGAGCCCGAGCAGATGGAACCGATGGCCATGCCGGAGACGGAGGAAGAGGCCGCCGGCGCGTCCGACGAGCTCGTCGCCGCCCTGGCCGGGGGAGGCGCCCTGACCTTCGAGCCCGACGCCGAAGACGACGACCTGCTGCCGGGCGACCGGACTGCCCGCGTCGAGGCCGCCGCCGCGCCGCCCTCCGAAGCCAGCCCCGAGGAGATCGCCGCGGAGCTGGCCCGTGAGGCGGCCGAGCAGGCCGAGGTCGCCCCAGGCGCCGGCTGATCCGGCCACCAACACCGGACCTCCGAGCCGGGGAGGGCCGCGCGAACCGCAGCGGTTCGGACGAGCGGCCCCGGTCAGGCTCGGAGATCGACACCGACAAATCGGCACGCGCCGACGCGCCCGCGAACAAGGACAGGAGTACACGAAGCGACATGGCGGACATCTCGGCCGAACTGGTCAAGGAACTGCGCGAGCGGACCGGCGCCGGATTCATGGATTGCAAGAAGGCGCTGATCGAATCCGAGGGCGACCTCGACCAAGCCGTCGTCCTGCTGCGCGACAAGGGCCTGGCGGCGGCCGCCAAGAAGGCCGGTCGGGACGCTCGCGAAGGGCTCGTCTCCAGCTATATCCACACTGGCGGCCGAGTCGGCGTCCTCATCGAGGTCAACTGCGAGACGGACTTCGTGGCGCGCACGGACGAGTTCCAGAAGCTCGTCCGCGACCTCGCCGTCCAGGTCGCCGGCCTGGCCCCCCAGTTCGTCGATGCGGAACGGGTCCCGGCCGACATCCTGGCCGCGAAGAAGGCCGAGTTGCTGGCCGATCCCGCCGTCGAGAAGAAGCCCGAGGCCATCCGCGGCCAGATCGTCGAGGGCCAGCTTAAGAAGTGGTTCTCGCAGGTGTGCCTGTACGAGCAGCCCTTCCGCGATGAGGAGCGGACCGTCGCCGCGTTGATCAACGAGAAGATCGCGACGATCGGCGAGAACATCCGGGTCCGCCGATTCACCCGGTATGCGCTCGGGGAGGAGCTGTGACCGACGCCTCGACGACCAAGACGACATCGACGACCCAGAGGACCCCGACGACACGGGCGAACCCGGCCGTCGAGGCTGAGTCGGACTCCGCGCCCCGCGGCTACCGACGCATCCTGCTCAAGCTGTCGGGCGAGGCCCTGCTCGGCGACCGCCAGTACGGGGTCGACCCCGCCTTCTGTGCCTTCGTCGCCCGCCAGCTCGCGGAAGTCCACGCGCTCGGCGTGCAGGTCGGGGTCGTGGTCGGTGGCGGCAATATCTTTCGCGGGATGGCCGCGGCGGCCAAGGGCATGGATCGCGCGACCGGCGACTACATCGGCATGCTGGCGACCGTGATGAACGGCCTTGCCCTCCAGGACGCCCTCGAAAAGGCCGGCATCCCGACCCGGGTCATGACCGCGATCGCGATGAACGAGGTCGCCGAGCCCTACATCCGCCGGCGAGCGATCCGCCACCTCGAGAAGGGTCGCGTCGCGATCTTCGTGGCCGGGACCGGCAACCCATACTTCACCACGGACACGGCGGCCGCGTTGCGCGCGGTCGAGATCCACGCCGAGGTCCTGCTCAAGGCGACGAAGGTGGACGGCGTGTATGACGCGGACCCGATGACGAACCCGGGTGCGCAGCGGTACGCTCGCCTGGGCTACGCGGATCTCCTTCGCGATCAGCTCCGGGTCATGGACGCGGCAGCGGTCAGCCTGTGCATGGAGAATGATCTGCCGATCGTCGTCTTCGACATCAACCGAGCGGACAACATCACCCAGGTCGCGACCGGCCAGCCGGTCGGCACCCGAATCTCGAACGTCGATACGGCGCAGCACGCAGCGGAGGAGCGCGACCATGAGTAGCGAGATCCTCGCCGACGCGGACCAGAAGATGGCCCGGGCCATCGAGGCGATGGAACGCGACCTCCAGGGCATCCGGACTGGACGCGCATCGACCTCGCTCGTGGAGCGCATCACGGTCGATTACTACGGGACGCAGACCCCGCTCAACCAGCTGGCCAGCATCAGCGTGCCCGAGACCCACCAGATCGTCATCCAGCCGTGGGACCGCGGCGTCCTGGGCGCGATCGAGAAGGCGATCACGAAGAGCGACATCGGCCTGACCCCGAACGTCGACGGCACCGTCGTGCGCCTGAATATCCCGCCGCTCACCGAGGAACGACGCAAGGACCTGGTCCGGGTCGTCCACAAGCGCATGGAAGAGGCTCGGGTGGAGATCCGCAACGTCAGGCGAGACGCGGCGGACCAGCTCAAGAAGGAAGAGCGCGACGGCACCGTCGGCTCGGACGAGTCCCATCGCCACCTGGACCAGCTCCAGAAGACGACCGATCGACACGTCGCCGAGGTCGACCGCCGGGGCGAGGCCAAGGAGCAGGAGGTCCTCGAGGTCTAGTGGCCCGCGCACCGCTGGCTCGACCCACCGACGCGCCGCCCTCGGCGCATCAACGGGCGACCCCCACGCCGGCCGGCGAGCCGCCGGCCCTCGTACCAGCGGAGGATCTGCCTCGGCACGTGGCGATCATCATGGACGGGAACCGCCGCTGGGCCCGGGCTCGCGACCTGCCCGAACTGGAAGGCCACGCGGCCGGCGTCGAGGCGATCCGCCAGCTGCTCCGTCACGCGGTCCGACGCGGCGTCGCGGTCCTGACGCTGTACGCCTTCAGCCGGGAGAACTGGGCTCGGTCGGACGAGGAGGTCAACGGCCTGTTCGGCCTGCTCGAGGGTGCCATCCGGAGCGAGACGGACGAACTCCAGGCCCAGGGCGTCCAGGTTCGCCTGCTCGGTCGACTCGATGAACTGCCGGGCGAGACCCGGACTTCGATCGACAGCGCGCTCGGCGCGACCTCGGATGGCCGGCGCCTGGTCCTCAACATCGCCTTCAACTACGCCGGCCGGACCGAGCTCGTGGACGCCGTCCGGCGGCTGATGGCCCAGGGTCTGCCGCCCGACCAGGTGGACGAGGCGGCCATCGACGGCGCGCTCTACACAGCCGGCCTGCCGGATCCCGACCTCGTCATCCGGACGGGCGGCGAGCAACGACTCTCCAACTTCCTGATCTGGCAGTCGGCCTACGCGGAGTTCTACTTCTGCGACGCCCTGTGGCCCGACTTCGGCCCCGAAGCGTTCGATCAGGCGCTCCTGGAGTTCGCCCGGCGACATCGTCGGTTCGGACGCTAGGGTCGGGGCCGCCCGGGATGCGCGAGCGAGCGCTCAGTGCTGCCGTGCTCGTGCCGGTCCTCCTCGGGGTCGTGCTGGTGGGTGGTCTCGGCCTCGCGGCGGCCATCGCGATCGTGACCGTCTTCGTGGCCCGCGAGACATTCGCGCTGCTGCGACTGGCCGGTCACCCGACCCGGGCCGCGCTGGGCACCGTCCTCGCCCTGGCTTTCCTCTTTGAAGCGTCCTTTCCGGAGATCCTCGAAGGGAGCGGCCTGCTGCTCGTCGCCATCGGGGTCATCCTCGTCGCCGCGTCCTCGTTCGTGGAACGCGATCCCCGGATCGGCCTGACCACCTGGGTGGCCACGAGTTTCGGGGCCACCTATGTCGCGTTGCTGGCCTTCGTGATCCGACTGGGTCACGAAGCGCCGGCCATCCAGCCCGGTTCTGCGCTGGCCGGGCTCGGGCCGGAACGAGGCTGGATCCTGCTCCTGCTGCTCGCCGTCTGGTCGTACGACACCGGCGCCTATCTCGTCGGCCGACAGTTCGGGCGAGCGAGGTTCCTGAGCCACATCTCGCCGTCCAAGACGTATGCCGGACTGGTCGGCGGGATCGCTTGCGGGACCGTCGTCGTCGCCGCACTTCTGGCGGCACTCGGTCAGGCTCCGATCCACGCCCTGGCGCTCGGACCGCTGGTCGCCCTCGCGGCACAGGCCGGGGACCTCGCCGAGTCGATGCTCAAGCGGGCGGCTGACGTCAAGGATTCCGGGGACCTGATCCCGGGTCATGGCGGGATGCTGGACCGGGTCGACTCGTTCCTGTTCGCGGCACCGGTCATGACGCTGTACGTGGTCGCGTTCCTTGCCTGATCGTCCGATCCGGCGCGACGCACAGGCTGGGGCCGGGGAGCCGCAGGGCGTCGCCCTGCTTGGCTCGACCGGCTCGATCGGGCGCCAGACGATGGACGTGCTGGCCTCACATCCGGACCTGTTCCGGGTCGTCGCGCTGGCGGCCGGGCGGGATGCCCGCGAGCTGTCCGCCCAGGTCCACGCCGCCAAACCCCGGGTCGTCGCCCTGGCCGACGCCGAGGCTCGACGCGACCTCGTCCTCCCGGACACGACGGAGCTGCTCGGCGATGAGGATGCCCTCGAGACGATGGCCACGCGCGAGGACGTGGATCTCGTCGTCGTCGCGACCGGCGGCGTCGTCAGCCTGCGACCCATCCTGTCCGCCCTGCGCGCCGGAAAGATCGTGGCCACGGCCAACAAGGAGACGCTCGTCGCCGGCGGCCACCTGGTCATGCCGGAAGCCCGGCGGCTGGCCGCGATGGTGGCGGCAGCCCAGCCCGGAGACGGCGTGGACCCCTTCGCCAGCCCACTCGCCTGGCTGCGCCCGATCGATTCGGAGCACTCGGCCATCTGGCAGAGCCTCGTCGGCGAATCCATGGCGAGCGTCGCTGCCCTGATCCTGACCGCATCGGGCGGTCCGTTCCTCGACGCGACGCTCGAAGACCTCGCCACGGTCACCCCGGAGCGAGCCCTGAAGCACCCGACCTGGACCATGGGAGCCAAGATCACGATCGATTCCGCGACGCTCGCCAACAAGGGCCTGGAGGTCATCGAAGCGCACTGGCTGTACGATGTCGACTACGACGCGATCGAGGTCGTCATCCACCCGCAGAGCGTCGTCCACTCCGCCGTCCGCTTCGTCGACGGTTCCCTGAAGGCCCAGTTGGGCAGCCCGGATATGCGACTACCCATCCAGTACGCCATGACCTACCCATACCGTCGGCCCTCTCCGGCGGCACCGCCCGACCTGATCGCGACCGGCCGACTCGACTTCCGTGCCCCGGATCCGGTTCGGTTCCCGGCCCTGCGCATCGCTCGCGAGGCGGGCCTCGCCGGACCGCGCGCCTCGGCCGCACTGATCGCCGCTGACGACGTCGCCGTCGCGAGATTCCTTGACGGCACGCTGGACTTCCCGGGCATCTCGCGACTGCTCGAGGCCGCCGTGGAGCGCTTCGGTCATGGTGCCGACGACCCCGACGTCGATGGCCTCGTCGCGCTCGAGGCCGAGGTCAAAGCGACGTTCGCGACCGGCTTCCCAGGGTCGGCCCGATGACCGGCTTCATCCAGTCGATCATCACGGTCGTCCTGTTCCTGGGCATCCTCGGGGCGCTCGTCGTCATCCATGAGCTCGGCCACTTCGTGACGGCCCGCCTGGCCCGGGTCCGCGTGCTCGAATTCGGGATCGGCTTCCCGCCCCGGGCGAAGGTCCTGCGCAACAAGGGCGAGACGATCTACACCCTCAACTGGCTGCCGATCGGTGGCTTCGTGAAGCTCGAGGGTGAGGACGGCGACGCGGCCGACGATCCGCGCTCGTTCTCGGTCCAGCCCTTGCCCATCAAGCTTGCCATCCTGCTCGCAGGCGTGGCCATGAACGTGCTCCTCGCGTTCGTCATCTTCACCGCCATCGCCCTCGGCGGCGATCCGACCCTCGGCGTCCGGATCGGCGGGGTCCAGGCGGATTCGCCGGCGTCCGCGGCGGGGCTCCAGCCGGGCGACGCGATCATCAACATCGACGGTGGCTACTACGGCGCCTTCGATGGCCAGTCCCTGCTCGGGGACCTGCGGACCCGCGCGGGCGAGCGGATCGAGCTCGGCATCCAGCGCACGGATGGTCGCTACGACATCGTTCCGGTGACATTGCGCGATCAGGCCTCGATCGACGCGGGTCGGGGCGCCCTCGGGATCGAGCGGATGACCCCGATCACGACGGACGTGGCCATCGGCTACAGCCCGGCCGAGGCGGTCGCCATCGGCGCGCAGCGGACCGGCCAGGCGCTCGGCCTGATCGTGGGTGGTCTGGGCACCCTCGCCGATGCGATCATCAATCGCCCCACGGAGGCGCCGCCCGTGGCCGGTCCGGTCGGCATCGCGACCCAGGTCGGCGATGTCTTCTGGCAACTCGGCCCGATCGTGACGCTGTACGTGGCCGGCATCCTGTCCGCCAATCTCGCCGTGGTGAACATCCTGCCTTTCCCGCCGCTCGATGGCGGACGGATGCTGATGATCGTCCTCAGGCGCGTGTTCGGCTCACGGATCAGCCTGCGGGCGGAACAGATGACCTACCTCGTGGGCTTCGTCTTCCTGTTCGCGTTCCTCATCTGGATCACCGGGTTCGACATCGTGCGCGGGCTCGGCGGAGGCTCCTGACCCGTGGCCTCGCAGGATGAGCTCCGGCCGCGCCGCCGACCCACGGTCAGCGTGGACGTGGGGGGAGTCCTTGTGGGCAGCGCGCATCCGGTCGTCGTCCAGTCGATGACGAACACGGATACGGCGGATGCCGACGCGACCGCGATCCAGGTCGCTCGCCTCGCTCACGCGGGCTCGCAGCTCGTCCGGATCACGGTGAACACGGACGAGGCGGCTGCCGCCGTCCCGGAGATGATGCGCAAGCTTCGCGACAACCTGGGCGTGGACGTTCCGGTGATCGGCGACTTCCACTACAACGGCCACAAGCTGCTCGTGGACTACCCGGAGACCGCGGCGCTGCTGGCCAAGTACCGGATCAACCCCGGCAACGTCGGGGCCAAGCGGCACGACGAGCATTTCGCGACGATCGTCCGGGTGGCGGTGGACAACGACAAGCCGGTTCGGATCGGAGTCAACTGGGGTTCGCTCGATCAGGCCATCCTGACCGAGCTCATGGACGAGAACGCGGCCCTGCCCGAACCGCGCGATTCCCGGGACGTGATGATCGAGGCGATGCTCCAGTCCGCCCTGCGCTCGGCCGAGCTCGCGGAACAGACGGGGATGCGCCACGACCGGATCATCATCAGCGCCAAGGTCAGCGGGGTGCGCGACCTCGTCGATGTCTATCGGATCCTGTCGGCTCGCTGCGACTATCCGCTCCACCTCGGCCTGACCGAGGCCGGGATGGGCGACAAGGGCATCATCGCCTCCACAGCGGGCCTCGCGATCCTGCTCAACGAGGGGATCGGCGACACCATCCGCGTCTCGCTGACGCCGGAACCCGGCGCCCCGCGCGAACGAGAGGTGGAGGTCGCCCAGCAGGTCCTCCAGTCGATGGGCTTGCGCTCGTTCCTGCCCCAGGTCAGTGCCTGCCCCGGCTGTGGCCGGACGACAAGCACGTTCTTCCAGGAGATGGCCCAACAGATCCAGCAGTACCTCAAGGATCGGATGCCCGAGTGGAAGGCGTCCCACCCGGGTGCCGAGGAGCTGCGCGTCGCGGTCATGGGCTGCGTCGTCAACGGTCCGGGCGAGTCCAAGCACGCGGACATCGGGATCAGCCTGCCGGGCACCTTCGAGGAGCCGGTGGCGCCCGTCTTCATCGACGGAAAGCTGGACCGGACCCTGCGCGGCGAGGGCCTCGTGGCCGAGTTCATCGAGATCCTGGAGGACTACGTCGCGCGCCGCTATCCGGGCGTGCCCGCGCTCGTTTGAGGCGTCCACCCATCCGGGTGTATAGTCCGGTGCAACTGAACGGCCGCTCCGCGACGTGGGTGACCCCCACGTTTTTTTTCGGACCCGTGGCCCCGATCACACCAACCAGAGGAGGCGAAGATGAGTCGAGATTTCGTGGGCGCCCTCCTCCAGCTCAACGCTGAGAAGCAGGTCTCCCGAGAGCAGCTGATCGGAGCCGTCGAGGATGGCATCCAGTCCGCCTATCGTCGCGTCGCCGGCGATGAGGACATCCAGGTTCGGATCGATGCCGAGACCGGGAAGATCCGCGTCTTTCGAGCCCGGCGAGTCGTCGACGAGGTGGAGGACGAGCTGACCGAGATCACGCTTGACGCGGCTCGCACGCACGATCCAGCTGCGAGCGTCGGCGCGATGGTCGAGACCGAGCAGCTCGATGGCGACGTGTTCGGTCGGATCGGCGCGCAGACCGCCAAGCAGATCGTCCTGCAGCGCATCCGCGAAGTCGAGCGCGACCAGGTCTTCGACCAGTTCGCCAGCCGTGAGGGTGAACTCATCAACGGCACCGTCAACCGGGTCGAACCGCGCGCGATCATCCTCGACGCCGGCAAGAACGTGGAAGCCATCCTGGAGACCAAGGAGCAGAGCACCCTCGAGCATTACCGGATCGGCCAGAACGTCAAGGCCTTCGTGCTCGAGGTGCGGCGCACGGTGCGCGGCCCGGAGATCTTCGTCAGTCGAAGCCACAAGGGCTTCCTGCGCCGCCTGTTCGAGCTCGAGGTCCCAGAGATCCACAGCGGCACGGTCGAGATCAAGGCCATCGCCCGCGAAGCCGGCAGCCGATCCAAGGTCGCCGTCGCCTCGCGCCAGGAGGGTCTCGATCCGGTCGGCGCGACCGTCGGCCAGCGCGGCGCTCGGGTGCAAGCGGTCGTGGCCGAACTTGCCGGGGAGAAGATCGACGTCATCCCGTGGAGCGACGATGCCGGGGTCTTCGTGGCCAACGCGCTCAGCCCGGCGCAGGTCCTCTCGGTCGATATCGACGAGGAGCATCGGATCGCCAACGTGACCGTTCCCGAGCGGATGCTGTCGCTGGCCATCGGACGCGAAGGACAGAACGCCCGCCTCGCGGCGCGGCTGACCGGCTGGCGCATCGATATCCGGAGCGACGTCTCCGTGGCCGAGGCGAAGGCAGCCGCCGATGCACCGCCCGAAGTCGATGCGCCCACAGCCGAAGCGCCTGCGGTCGTGGAGGCCGTGGCGCCGGTCGATCCCGCGGCTGATGCCCCGGCGGCCGACGCGGCCCCCGACGCGAAACCGAAGCGAGCCACGAAGGCCTCCGCCGTCAAACCGGCTGCGGCCACGAAGAAGGCCGCCGCTGACGCCAAGCCCGAAGCCGCCGCCAAGCCCGCAGCTGACGCCAAGCCCGCAGCCACGAAACGCGCTGCCCCGGCCAAGTCGACTGTGGCCAAGTCGACTGCGGCCAAGCCGGCCGCGGCAGTGAAGCCCGCGCGCGCCACGAGGAAGTCTGCCGCTGCCGAAGCCCCCACCGAGGAGGTGGCGTCGTAGTCGCGGTGACTCGATCCGTCCCGATCCGGACCTGCGTCACGTGCCGCACGGCGCGCCCCAAGCGGGAGCTGCAGCGCATCGTCCGGACGCCGGACGGTTCGATCGTCGTCGATGACACCGGTCGACTGGCCGGTCGCGGCGCGTACGTCTGTCGGGCGACCGACTGTCTCACCAGTGCCATCCAGAAGGGCGCCCTGACCCGGGCGCTCCGCACCCCGCTCCCGGCGACGTTCCGCGAGGCCGTCGCCACGGGAGCCGGCACCATCACACACGACATCGAAGGAGGAGCCCGTGGCCAGGAGTAGGAGCGGCACCCGCGGCCGACGCGGCCCACGCAAGCCGCCGCGTCGCGACGGCGCCCTCGGATCCCAGGTCCAGACGATCGACCCGCGTGAGCGTGGCGCGATCGAACTGCCCGGCACGATCATGGTCAAGGAGCTCGCCGAGCTACTTGGGGTGAACGTGGCGGACATCATCCGCGAGTTGATCAAGAGCGGCATCTTCGCGACGATCAACCAGCTGATCGATCGCGATACGGCCTCGCTCGTCGCGTCCGAGCTGAACTTCGAAGTCGCCGAGACGGTCGCGGCCTCCAGCAGCCCGAGTCCCGAGCAAGAGGCCGAAGGTCCCGCTCCCGAGGCGACCAAGGAAGTGCTGTTCGAGGAGGATGAGGCGAACCTCGTCCCGCGCGCCCCGATCGTGACCGTCATGGGTCACGTCGACCACGGCAAGACGAGCCTGCTCGACGCCCTGCGCTCCACGGAAGTCGCGGCGGCCGAGCGCGGCGGCATCACCCAGCACATCGGCGCGAGCGAGGTCGAGTACGACGGCAAGCGCGTCGTCTTCCTGGACACGCCCGGTCACGAGGCCTTCACCGCGATGCGTGCCCGTGGTGCCCGAGTGACGGACATCGCGATCATCGTGGTCGCCGCAGACGACGGCGTGATGCCCCAGACCCTGGAGGCGATCAGCCATGCGCGCGCCGCCAAGGTGCCGATCGTCATCGCCCTCAACAAGATCGACAAGCCCGACGCCGACCCGAGTCGGGTCAAGACCGAACTGACAGAAGCCGGCATCGTCATCGAGGAATACGGTGGCGATGTGCCGCTCGTGGCCGTCTCGGCCAAGAGCCGCGCGGGCCTGGACGAGCTGATCGAGATGATCCTGCTCGTGGCCGATCTACAGGAACTTCGGGCGGACCCGGATCGTGCCGCCATCGGCACGATCGTGGAAGCCCAGATGGACAAGAGCCGGGGCGCGGTCGCGACCGCCCTCGTGCAGACCGGCACGCTCAAGGTCGGCGACACGATCGTCGTCGGCGAGACGTTCGGTCGGGTCCGGGCGCTCGAGAACGACCGCGGCAAGCGCGTGACGAAGGCCGGTCCGGCGAGTGCCGTCGTGGTTCTCGGCCTGTCCGAGGTCCCGGCCGCCGGCGACATCCTGCGCGTCGTGGCCGATGAGAAGGTCGCCCGAACGATGGTCGAAGGTCGCAAGGCGGAGACCACCGCCCGCGGCGGCGATGGCAGCGGCCGGGCCACTCTGGAGGACCTGTATCGCCAGATCCAGGCCGGCCAGGCCAAGGAACTGCGGATCATCCTCAAGTCGGACGTGTCCGGTTCGCTCGGGGCCATCACCCACGCACTCGAGCAGCTCGAGCAGGACGAGGTCCGCCTGAACATCCTGCACGAGGCGGCGGGCGACATCACGGACAATGACATCATGCTGGCGACCGCGTCGAACGCGATCGTGGTCGGCTTCAACACGCAGGTCACGGACACTGCCCGCCGGGCGGCCGAGGCCGAGGGCGTGGACATCCGACAGTACGACATCATCTACAAGCTGACCGACGACATCGAGGCGGCTCTCAACGGCCTGCTCGAGCCGGAGATCGTTGAGATCATCGAAGGCCGGGCAGAGGTCCGACAGGTCATCCGGGTCGGCAAGAACACGGTCATCGCCGGCTCGTTCGTGACTGGCGGGCGGATCGTCCGTGGCGGTGCCCGGGTCTGGCGCAGCGGCAAGATCATCGCGACGGATCGGATCGAATCGCTCCGGCGCTTCCGCGACGACGTTCGCGAGGTCCAGACGAACTACGAATGCGGCATCGGTCTGGCCAACTTCCACGATGTCCAGGAAGGTGACGTCATCGAATGCTTCTCGTCGCAGACGATCAGTCGCGCCCGGTCGGCCTGACCGGTCGATCACGGTCGGTCGTGCCTCGATGAGGCAGCGGACCGCGCGGGTCGATGAACTGCTGCGCCAGGAGATCGGGGCGATCGTCGCCCGGGAGGTGGCCGATCCCAGGATCGGGTTCGCGACGATCACCCGAGTGGAGACGACCCGGGACCTGAGCCACGCCCGGGTCTGGGTCAGCGTCATCGGCCAGCCCGACGAACGCCGGGCGACGATCAGCGCCCTTTCGCGGGCGATGCCGTTCGTTCGCCACGAGCTGGGCAAGACCCTGCGCATCCGGCGCATCCCGGACCTGCACGTGGAACTGGACGACACGGCGGAGCGCGGGACTCGAGTCCTGCGACTGCTGGACGAGTTGGAGACGGGCGTGCCCCGCGGCGAGGACCTGGCCCTGGGTGAGACGCTGCCGACACCTGTGCCACGGGTTCGCCACGAAGGCGACGTACCGGACGAGCCACCGTCCGCGGTCATCCCGCCCCGGCCGCGTTCCCGGCGCCGCGGTCCCGTTCGACGCCAGGGAAAGCCCGCCCGATGAGCGTGGACCTGGCCCCGTACCTGGACGCCGTTCCGGGCCTCGTGGTGGAGCGCTTGCGCGCGGGCCGCAGGGTGCTCGCAGTCAGCCACGAGAACCCCGATGCGGACACGCTGGGGGCGACCCTCGGTGTGGTGCGCCTGGCCGAGGCGCTCGGCGGTCGGGCTGATGCCGTGTGCACGGATCCCGTGCCGCCGCTGTACGCGTTCATCGATGGCGTGGAGCGCTTCGTGACGGATCCCGTGGAGGCCACGGACTACGACCTGCTGGTGGTGTCGGACTGCGGCTCGCTGGATCGGATCGGGGCCGTCCGGGGCCGGCACCCGGAGTTGTTCGAACGTCTGCCGCGCGTCGTGATCGACCACCACGCCTCGAACGACGCCGCCGGTGACGCCGACTGGATCGACCCGGGCGCCGCGGCCACGTGCGAGATGGTCGCGCTCGTCGCCGCTCGCCTGGGGATCGGCTTCGACGGGGAATTCGGTCGGGGCCTGGCCGCGGGGCTGATGGCCGGGATCGTCATGGACACCGCGACCTTCGCCCACCCCAATGCGACCGCCCGCACGCTGGCCGTCTCGGCTGCGCTGGTCGAGGCCGGCGCGCCGCTGTCCGACATCTCGCGCCGCCTGTACCGCTCGAAACCAGAGGCCCAGTTGCGGCTGTTCGGGCGCATCCTCGATCGACTCGAGTCCGCCGACGGCGGTCGGGTCGTCTGGTCGACCCTCCTGGAGGCTGACGTCGCGGCGACGGGGGCGATCTCGTCGCATTCGGAGGGGATCATCGACCTGCTCGCCCAGGCCGACGACGCCGAGGTCGCGATCCTGTTCAAGCAGGCCGCCAGCGCGACGCGGATCAGTGTCCGCACGAAGCCCGGCGGCGTGGATGCGACCGTGCTGACCGGCACGTTCGGCGGCGGAGGACACGCCCGGGCCGCCGGAGCCAGTCTTGATCTGCCGGTGGACGACGCTCGCCCGCTCGTTCTCGTCGAGGCGCGCCGGCTGGCCGCCGCCGTCGTTCGCTGATCGGTGGCGCACAAGTCGCTCGGTCCGGGGCTGGATGGGATCCTCGTGGTGGACAAGCCGATCGGCCCGAGCTCGCACGACATCGTGGGACTCGTTCGGCGACTGGCGACGACCAAACGCGTCGGGCACGGGGGGACCCTGGATCCGTTCGCGTCCGGCGTCCTGCCCCTCTTCCTTGGCCGGGGCACCCGCGTCGTGGAATTCCACTTTGGCGACCGCAAAGCGTATCGCGCCACGGTCTGCTTCGGCGCGTCCTCGTCCACCGATGACCTCGAGGGCGAACAGACGCCGGCGGAGGGCCCGCCCCCGGACCGGTCCGCGGTCGAGGCGGCGCTACCCGGGTTGACCGGCACGATCTCGCAGCGACCGCCGATCTACAGCGCGATCAAGGTCGGTGGCCGGCGTGCCTACGCGATGGCGCGCGCCGGGGAGACCGTCACGCTCAAGGAGCGCGAGGTCACGATCCACGAACTGGGACTCATTGCGTGGGACGACACGGACCCCGCTCGGCCCATCGTCATCCTGGACGTCGTCTGCTCGGCTGGCACGTACATCCGGTCCCTGGCGCGCGATCTGGGAGAGGGCGTGGGGTCCGCGGCCTACCTGGGTGCGTTGCGGCGGACCGCGGCGGGTCCGTTCATTGCCGAGGCGGCCATCTCCCTGGACCGGATCCGCGAGGCCGCCGCAGACGGGCCCGACGGGATCGTTTCGCTGCTCTTGCCCATCGATGCCGGCCTGGAGCGCTTCCCGGACGTCGACTTGACGCTCGACGAGATGGCGGCCGTCGCGCGCGGCCAGTTCGTCAGGCCCGCCGCCGGATTCGCGGCCGGAGCGGAGCGCTATCGACTGCGCGCGCCCGACGGCTCCCTGGCCGCCATCGCGACCGATGCGGGCACGGGCCGGCTGGCCCCCGACAAGGTCCTGGTGACGCCGGCCGCGCCGATCGGAGCCTGATGGACGTCGTTCCGGGCATCGCTGCGCTGCGCCCGGAGCATGGACCGTCATTCGCGGTCGTCGGGGTCTTCGACGGGCTCCACCTTGGTCATGCGTACCTGCTGGAGCACCTCGTCCGCCAGGCGAGGGCACGCCGGGCGCGACCGACCGTCATCACGTTCGATCACCATCCCGACGAGGTGCTCGTGGGTTCCGCACCGCCCTTGCTGCTCCATCCCGAAGAACGACTGGAGCGCCTGGCTGCTGCCGGGGTGGAGGTGACCGTGGTCCAGCCGTTCGACGAGGTCGTCCGGCGGACGTCGTACGACGCGTTCGTCGATGCGATCCGTGCCCGGACGGAGCTTGCCGGCTTGCTCATGACGCCGGACGCCGCATTCGGCTTCGAGCGCCTGGGAACGCCGCAGGCAGTGGCGGCACTGGGCGCGCAGGACGGATTCGATGTCGTCGTCGTTCCCACGTTCAACCTGGGCGGCCGGTCCGTCCGCAGCTCGGCCGTGCGCTGGGCGATCGCGGCGGGCGACCTGTCGGTGGCGGCGGAGCTCCTCGGTCGGGCGGTCACGCTGCGTGGAACGCTCGATGGGGAAGACGTCCGGTTCGATTGGCCGCTGGCGCTGCCTCCCGACGGTGCCTACCCGTGCTCGGTCGGGGGGACCGAGGCGGTTCTGGAGCTCTCGGGTGGACGCGCCCGGCTCGGCCCCGGGACGGTCGGCCCCCCGGCGGTAGGCGCCCCCGGGCCGGTCGAGATCGTCCTTCAGGCCTAGAGCCCCGGTTGCCAGAGCGGTTCCGCGACCCCGCGTTCGTGGTTCTCATAGCGGGCCATCACGAAGAGCGCGTCCGACAGCCGGTTCAGGTAGGGCAGCACGAGGTCACCGATCGACTCCTCGTGGTTGAGCGTGATCGTCTCGCGTTCGGCGCGTCGGCAGACGGTCCGAGCGACGTGCAGCTGGGCCGCGCCCGGCGAACCACCGGGCAGCAGGAAGTTGGTCAGCGGTCCGACCTCTCCGTTCAGTTCGTCGATCAGACGCTCCAATCTCTCCACGTTCGCGGGCTGCACGGTCGGGATCCGGCCGCGTCGCTCGTCGTCCCCCGGCCAGCACAGGTCCGAGCCAAGGTCGAACAGTTCGTTCTGGATCGCCACCAATTCGTGGGTCAGGCGCTCGGTAAGGCCCAGCGCGAGCGCGACGCCGAGATTCGAGTTCAATTCGTCGACGGTCCCGTAGGCCCGCACCCGCGGCGAGTCCTTGGACACCCGCCGGCCACCGCCAAGGCCGGTCATCCCCTCGTCGCCCGTTTTCGTGTAGATCCGGTCCAGGCGTGGCATCCGTGCCTCCGATGGTCGAGCCCTCTGGTCGACGACCAAGGTATCGCGAGACGGGCCGAGACGCTGGTTCTGTCCGGCCTCGGGACGCGGAGGGCTCCGACCGAGATCACGCACAGCGGTTTCGCATCCACGACCACCGTCCGCCTCCTCACGACCCCGACCATGAACAATGTGCGCACCAGCCACGCTATGGCCGGTCGACTGCTCGATCCGTCCCAGATCTGGCCACCGACCATGCGATATGTGCCACGGACGCACGTTACGTCGCGTTGAGGGGTTCGCGCGGTGCCAGGAGCCCGAGTCACCCGCCATAGCGTGGCTCAGGTGCACGTCATTCATGATCGCGAGCTCCCGGGGAACCGCCAGCAGCCTCGCGCGAACCCGCGGCCCGCTCGCGCCGGTGTCGCGGCCACGCAGCGCGTCGCTCGACCGGAACGCGGTCACCTTGCAGCCGACCATGGTCCCGCGAAGACCCAGGTCGAGGTCGCCCGTTGTCGACAGGTCCACGTCGCCCGTTTGACCGATGCGTGGGCTGGCTCGTATCATCCGTCGGTCATAGATGGAAGACAACCAAGTCACACGTCGTGTCGGAGGATCGAGTGCCGCTCGCGCGGGAACAGAAGCAGGAGATCATGACCGGGTATGCCACCAAGGAAGGTGACACCGGTTCGCCCGAAGTCCAGGTCGCGCTCATCACTGAGCGGATCAAGGAACTGACGGGGCATCTTCGAAGCTTTCCCAAGGACAACCATTCGCGCCGCGGCCTCCTCAAGCTCGTCGGCCAGCGCCGCCGCCTTCTCGCGTATCTCATGAAGAAGGACAGCGCGCGCTACCGGACCGTCATCGGACGGCTCGGACTCCGCCGCTAGCGTCACCGCCGGGACCCCGGGCATTCGTCCGGACCCATCGGCACCAGTCGCCAGCCGCGCAGCAGGCTGACCCGCCCACGGGTCGTCACCCTCCTCCACGACCAAGGAGGATCGTTTCCCTTGTCTCAGACATTCGAGACCCAGGTCGGTGGTCGCACGCTGACCATCGAGACCGGCAAGTTGGCCAGGCTGGCCGGCGGTTCCGTCACCGTTCGTTACGGCGACACCATGGTGCTCGGCACCGCCAATCGCTCCGAGCCGCGACCCGGCCTCGACTTCTTCCCCCTCACGGTGGACTTCGAGGAGCGCATGTACGCCGCGGGCAAGATCCCGGGCGGCTTCATCAAGCGCGAGGCGCGCCCATCGGAGAACGCGATCCTGGCGGCCCGCCAGACGGACCGGCCGATCCGCCCGCTCTTCCCCGAGGGCTACAAGGACGACGTCCAGCTCGTCATCACCGTCCTCTCGACGGACCAGGAGAACCTGCCGGACGTCATCGGCACGATCGCAGCATCTGCCGCGCTGACTATCAGCGAGATCCCGTTCAACGGCCCGGTCGCCTCCGTACGCGTCGGCCGGATCGATGGCGAGTTCGTCGTCAACCCGACCTTCAGCCAGATGAAGGACTCGGAGCTGGACCTGATCGTGGCCGGCACGAAGGACGCGATCATGATGGTCGAGGCGGGCGCGAAGCTCCTGCCGGAAGACGTCATGGCCGAGGCCATCCTGTTCGGTCATCGCTCGCTCAAGCCGATCGTGGCGCTCCAGGAGGAGCTCCAGAAGGCGGTCGGCAAGGCCAAGCGCGTGCCGTATATCGAGCCGTCGACGAACTCGATCCTCGACTTCGCTACCGCGACCGACGCCAAGCGCGAGCTCGTGGTCATCGACGTCGAGACGACCGGCACGGATCCGAAGATGTCGGACCTGCTGGAAGTCGCCGCGGTCAAGATCAAGGGCACGAAGATCGTCGACCGCTGGTCCACCTTCGTGAATCCCGGCCGGCCGATCGTCGGCAACCAGATGCACGGCATCACGGACAAGGACGTCAAGGGTGCCCCGAGCCCCGCGGAGGCGGCCGACAAGCTGCTGGCCTTCGTCGGCGATGCGCTCGTCGTCGGTCACAACGTGGGCTTCGACCTCGGCTTCATCGAAGAGGCCAAGGGCGACGGCTTCCGTTTCGCCCCGGGTACCTACCTCGACACCCTGGTCATCGCCCGGGACGGGTATCCGGGCGCGGAGTCGTACAAGCTCGGTGACCTCGCCCGTTTCTTCGGGATCGAGCTGTCTCAGGGCCATCGCGCTCTGCCGGACGCCGAGGCCACGGCCAACCTGCTGCTCTGGTTCGCGAACGACCTGCCGGGCCGGATCTCGACCCTGCGCGAGTCGATCGCCAGCGCGGTCCGCGCCCAGCGCGACGGCGGCGACACGACGAAGCTGCTCGAGGCGGCGCGACGTCAGGCCCGCGTCAGCAAGAGCCTGTTCAACCTGGTCCAGAAGAAGACCGTTCGACGGCTGGTCCTCGACGAGGGCATCCGGATCGACGGCCGCGGCCTGACCGACATCCGACCGATCACGGTCGAGGTCGGGCTCGTCCCGCGGGCGCACGGCTCAGGGTTGTTCACCCGCGGCGAGACCCAGGCGCTCACCGTCGCCACGCTCGGCTCGTCCTCGGACGTCCAGCGCATCGACACGATCAGCCCGGAGACCGAGAAGCGCTACCTCCACCATTACAACTTCCCGCCCTACAGCACCGGCGAGAACAAGATGATGCGCGGGCCTAGCCGGCGCGACATCGGCCACGGCCACCTGGCCGAGCGGGCTCTCGTCCCGGTCCTCCCGAGCCACGAAGAGTTCCCCTACGTGATCCGCCTCGTGAGCGAGTGCGTGACCTCCAACGGGTCCACCTCGATGGCCTCGACCTGCGGGTCCACCCTCGCGCTCATGGATGCCGGTGTGCCGATCAAGGCACCCGTCGCCGGTGCCGCGATGGGCCTGATCAGCGAGCCGGACGGCACGTTCGTGGTCCTGACCGACATCCTCGGCAAGGAGGACTCGATCGGCGACATGGACTTCAAGGTGACCGGTACGCGGGACGGTGTGACCGCCCTGCAGATGGACATCAAGGTCCAGGGCATCAGCGAGGCGATCATCCGCGGGGGCCTGAAGCAGGCTCTTGCGGCCCGCCTGACGATCCTCGACAAGATGGCCGAGGTCATGCCCGAGTCTCGCTCGGACATGAGCGACTTCGCGCCGCGCATCACGACGATCAAGATCAACCCGGAGAAGATCCGCGAGATCATCGGCAAGGGCGGATCGATGATCCGCAAGATCCAGGAAGAGACCTCGACCGAGATCAACGTTCAGGACGACGGCACGGTGGAGATCGCGGCCGTCTCCGGCGAGAACGCTCGCAAGGCGATCGACTGGATCAACAGCCTGACTCGCGAGGTCGAGGTGGGCTCCCTGTACATGGGCAAGGTCACCCGGATCATGGGCTTCGGCGCCTTCGTCGAGATCCTGCCGGGCAAGGAAGGCCTCGTCCGCATCGGCGAGCTGGCCGACTACCACGTCCCGACCGTCGAGGACGTGGTGTCCGTCGGCGACGAGATCATGGTCGTCGTGCTCGAAGTCGACCGGCAAGGCCGAGTCAACCTCTCGCGCAAGGCCGCCATGCAGCGTCACCTCGCCAAGGACCCCGTCTGAGGGTTTGACCCTGGCGAGGGCGACCCGCCCACTTGCGCTAAACGTTCGACCGGTCGGTACCCTTGGGGGCCGACCGGTCGCTCTGTTCCGCGCCGTGGCGAAGCCCCGTGCCACCCGGCCGTACACTCGGT
The DNA here is from genome assembly GCA_013698385.1 of Chloroflexota bacterium. Lineage (GTDB taxonomy): Bacteria > Chloroflexota > Limnocylindria > Limnocylindrales > CSP1-4 > SPCO01. Next base: position 6,109 of record JACCVB010000047.1, on the reverse strand, counting down.
CCAGGCCCGGAACGCGTCGGCTACTTGGTCCGGGATCGTGGACGATGGTGGTGCTCGCTCCCGCTGGGAGATCCGCCGGGCTCAAACACCAGGGCTCGGTCAGCGGGTTCGGGTCGTGGTAGCGAGGATGAGCCCGCCGGGCGGGAAGGACGTGCACGTGAGCCACGGTATGGCAGGTGAGTCGGGCCGGTTGACCCGTGGGAGCTCCTGACGACGACGTAGCGTGCGCGCATGGCACATATCGCACGGTCGGTGGCCCGATCCGGAGCGAAACGAGTGGTTGATCAGCCATAGCGTGGCTGGTGCGCACATCGTTCATGGTCGGGCTGGGAAACGGACCCGCCGGCGGTGACCCGGGGGGAGCCCAGATTCGTCGCAGGGCGACCCGCTCGGCGGCAGGTGCGGCTCAGCCCCGTCGAACGCGCCCCCCGGTTCCGCAAATCCACGCTGGTATACTCCCGAGCGTGCCCGGATCGATCAAGAACGCAGCGGAGCCATGCCCCACGTGACGACCAAGCCCCTCACCGTTGCCGTCGTCGGGGCGACCGGCGTCGTCGGCGGAACGATGATCCGGACCCTCGTCGAACGAGGCTTCCCGATCGGTGAACTGCGCTTACTCGCCTCGGAACGATCGGCCGGGCAGACCATCGACGTCGACCGCACGACCCACACCGTGATCGAGGCCACGCCGGACGCGTTCCACGGCGTGGACATCGCCCTCTTCTCGGCGGGCGGTGAAACGTCCAGGGTCCTCGCCCCGGAAGCCGCCACGAGAGGTGCCACGGTCATCGACAACTCATCGGCCTGGCGGATGGACCCCACGGTCCCGCTCGTCGTGAGTCAGGTCAACCCGGACGACCTTCAGGGTCACGAGGGGATCATCGCCAACCCGAACTGCTCGACGATGCAGCTCGTGCCGGTCCTCATGGCCTTGCGCGACGCGGTCGGACTGGAGCGTGTCGTCGTGGACACGTACCAGGCGGTGAGCGGGACCGGGGGCAAGGCGATCAGGGAGCTCCGGGACCAGATCCAGGCCCACGTCGACGAACAGCCACTCCAGGCCAGTGTCTATCCGCACCAGATCGCTTTCAACGCGCTGCCCCAGGTGGATGTGTTCCTGGACAACGGCTACACGAAGGAGGAATGGAAGGTCGTGACCGAGAGCCGCAAGATCCTCCACCTGCCAGACCTTCGACTGTCCTGTACCGCCGTGCGTGTACCGGTCTTCGTGGCCCACAGCGAGGCCGTCCATATCGAGACGCGCGACCCGATCACCCCGGAACGTGCCCGGACGCTGTTTGCCGCGGTCCCGGGCGTCGTCGTGCAGGACGATCCGACCACCTCGACCTACCCGCTCGCGACGACCGCGGCCGGGTCGGATGAGATCTATGTCGGCCGCGTCCGCCAGGACCCCTCCATCCCGGAAGGCCGGGGCCTCGCCCTGTGGGTCGTCAGCGACAACCTGCGCAAGGGTGCTGCCACGAACGCCGTCCAGCTGGCGGAGATCCTCGTGGAACGTGGCTGGATCACGGCCGCGGCGGCACGAAACGCGGCCGGAAGCCGGGCGTGATCGATGCCGAGCGCCGCGCTGCGCTCGAGGTGATCGCCGGGGAGGTTCGCGGATGCACGCGGTGCCGCCTGGCCGAAACGCGCACGAGAGCCGTCCCTGGCGAGGGCGATCCCGCCACGGAGGTCGTTTTCATCGGCGAGGCCCCCGGCATGAACGAGGACCGCGAAGGCCGTCCGTTCGTCGGCCGTGCCGGCGGCCTGCTCGTCGATCTGCTCGGCCACATCGGCTGGCAGCGCGACGAAGTCTTCATCACGAACATCGTCAAGTGTCGACCCCCCGGCAATCGCGATCCGGAACCGGATGAGATCGCGGCCTGCGCCCCGTACTTGGAGCGCCAGCTCGCGACCCTGGATCCATCCGTGGTCGTGACCCTCGGTCGCTACTCGATGGGCAGGTTCATGCCCGGTGTGCGGATCTCCCAGGCCCACGGGACCACCGTGCATGCGGATTCTGCGACGGGTGCTGCGGACGCGACCGTGTTCGCGATGTACCACCCGGCCGCCGCGCTCCGGACGCCGGCCATCGAGCGCGAAAGCTACGAGGACGTGGCGCGCATCCCGGCGGTCCTCGTCGACACACGCGAACGGAGGGCGGCGAACGCTCGGACGGCCAGGCGCCTCACCGCGACCGAAGCCGACCCAGCAGCCACGGCGGCCACCGCCACTCCGGCCACCGCCACGCCGGCTGCCGAACCAGCCGCCCAACCCGTCGACCAGCTCAGCCTGTTCTGATCCATTTTCCAGCAAGGACCACAGATGCCCAACGCCGACCCTGATCTGCCGCTTCGCATCATCCCGCTCGGCGGGGTGGGCGAGATCGGCAAGAACATGTACGTCTTCGAATTCGGCGACGACATCGTCGTCATCGACTGCGGCCTCATGTTCCCCGACGAGGAGATGTTCGGGATCGACATCGTCATCCCCGACGTCACCTACCTCAAGGAGAACCGCGCCAAGGTCAAGGCGTTCCTGATCACGCATGCCCACGAGGATCACGTCGGCGCGCTCCCGTACGTCCTGCCGGAGTTCCCGGGCGTGCCGGTGTATGCCAGCACCCTGGCCCGTGGCCTGCTCGGTAACAAGATCAAGGAACACAAGCTCCACAACAACCCGCTCATCGCCCTCGAACCCGGCGACGAGATCGACATCGGGCCGTTCCACGTCATGCCGTTCCGGGTCGGTCACTCCATCCCGGACGCGATGGGCATCGCCCTGCGAACGCCGGTCGGGACGATCGTCCATACCGGCGACTTCAAGTTCGATCACACGCCGGTGGACGGCAAGCTGTCCGACTTCGCGATCCTGGCCAAGCTCGGCGAGCAGGGTGTCGCTTGCTTGCTGTCCGACTCCACCCGTGCGGAAAACCCCGGCTACACACCGTCCGAGCGGACCGTGGGCGAGGCCTTCCGCGAGATCATGGAGCCGCTCACCGGACGGGTCATCGTGGCGACCTTCGCGAGCAACATCGCGCGCGTCCAGCAGGTCCTCGACGCCGCCGCGGACATGAATCGGAGCGTCTCCGTCATCGGGCGCTCGATGGAGCAGAACTTCCGGATCGCGACCGATCTCGGCTATCTCAAGTACGACCCGTCACGGATCGTCTCCAAGGACAAGATCAAGGACCATCCCGACGCCAAGCTCGTCATCGCGACGACCGGCGCCCAGGGTGAGCCCATGGCCGGCCTGGCGCGGATGGCCAACCGCGACCACCGGTTCGTGGAGATCCAGCCGGGCGACACGGTGATCGTCAGCGCCAGCCCGATCCCCGGCAACGAGGAGTACGTGTCCAGGACCATCGATAACCTGTTCAAGGCCGGCGCCAACGTCTATTACCACACGATCAAGCGTGCCCACGTCTCCGGACACGCCAGCCAGGAAGAACTGAAGCTGATGCTCGGTCTGACCAAGCCGAAGTACTTCGTGCCGATCCACGGCGAGTTCCGGATGCAGGTCCAGCATGGCCGCCTGGCGATCGACACCGGCGTCGCGCCGGACAATGTGTTCATCATCGAGAACGGCACGCCGATCGAACTGTTCGTCGACGGCAGCGCCCGACGAGGCGCGCCGGTGACCGCAGGCTACGTGTACGTGGACGGGCTGTCCGTGGGCGGCGTCGGCGACATCGTCCTGCGCGATCGCCGCTCGCTGGCGAACGACGGCATGTTCATGATCGTGGTCACGGTGGACAAGCAGACCGGCGCCGTGATCGGCCAGCCGGAGATCGTCACGCGCGGCTTCGTCCACCTCAACGAGCGCGACCCGATCATGGAAGAGGCCGTCCAGCGGGTCATGCAGGCGATCGACACGCCGGGCGACCACATCAGCGAGATCGCTTTGCTCAAGACCCAGATCAAGGACGGCGTCTCGAGGTACCTGTACGAGCAGACGAAGCGCCGACCGATGGTCTTCCCCGTGGTCGTCGAGGTCTAGCCCGTGGCGTCACGACGTCCCACGCCTCCACGCCCGTCCGCCGGTCGCTCGACGGCTGTCCGCGCGCCGCGCAAGCGTTCGCGAGCGGGGCCCGGCCTGGGTGCCGTGCTGACGCCCGAGATCGTCCGCTCCATCGTGGGGACGGCGCTCATGGCGCTCGGTGCCATCACCCTGATCGCCCTGCTGTTGCCGGGCCAGGGCGCGCTGACCGACTGGTGGCGGGACTCGATCGCACCCTGGTTCCAGACCGGTCGCTGGCTCCTGCCGTTCCTCTTGCTTGCCGCTGGGTGGTACGTGGCTGCGGGCCCCGGCAAGCGGCCGGGTTCCGGCTGGGGCACGACCCTGGCCGGTCTTGCCCTGACCTACGTCGCGCTCCTGGGGGCGAGCGAGGTGCTCGACATCACGCTCTTCGGGACGGAGCGCGGTGGCGGCCGGATCGGTCGCTTCCTCGAGGGGGTACTGGAGCCCATGCTGACGACACCGGGCGCCTTCATCCTGCTGACGGCCGTGGCCGTCGTCGGCCTGATGCTCGCCTTCAACCTGCAGCTCCGCGAGGTACTCCGTCCGGTCAGCGGAACGGCTCGCTGGGTGAGTGGCGCCGCGGCCGCTTCCCTGCGCCGCGAACCTGCGGCACCCGCGGCGTTCGGCGTCGGCCGATCCGGCGGAGTGGCGGCGCCGGCCCAGCCGGAGAAGCCCGGATCGCGTGGCAAGCTTCCGATCGCGGCTCCGGGCGGTGCCGGAGGAGCGATCCCGCCCCCCGCCGAGCTCGCCAGCATCCTCGATGAATCGCCGCCACCGGGCGGGTCTGGTCCGATCAGCCGAACGGTCTGGAGTGGCGAGACGCGATCGCCCCAGGGCGGTGTCGGGAGCGGCGTCGGCGTCGGAGGTGGGGGCGCCGGGGTCGCCGGGGCGGGCGCGGTTCCCGCGGCGATCGGCGCAAGTGCGGCCACCCTGGCCGGCGTGCCCGCTCTCGCGGTCGTGGAAATCGACGATGACGACGTCGACGGCCTCGGATCGATCGACTGGACGCTGCCCACGATGGGGCTGCTCGAGGTCCGACCACTTCGGTCGGCCGGCCCGACGATCGATCATTCGGCCAACATCCGACGAATCGAGGAGAAGCTCCAGCACTTCTCGATCCCGGCCCGGGTCGTGGCCACGAACATGGGACCGGTCGTGACCCAATACGAGGTCCGCCCGGAGAAGCACGTCAAGCTGTCGCGCATCGAGGCCCTGGCTGACGACCTCGCGATGGCCCTCGCCGCGCGCTCGATCCGGATCGAGGCGCCGATCCCGGGCAAGGACGTGGTCGGGATCGAGATCCCGAACTCGGTCAGCGAGGTCGTCGGCTTCCGCCCCTTCCTCGAGGAGAAGCGGATGCACGAGACGCCCAGTCCGCTGATGTTCGCGCTCGGTCGGGACGTGTCCGGTGAGGCGATGATCGTGGACCTCGCCAAGATGCCCCACCTGCTGATCGCGGGCGCCACGGGCTCGGGCAAGAGCGTGTGCGTCAACGCGCTCATCACAAGCCTGCTCATGCGCGCCAGGCCGGACGAGGTTCGGCTCGTCCTGGTCGACCTCAAGCGGGTGGAGCTCGCGCCCTACGACAAGCTGCCGCATCTCCTCCAGCACGTGATCGTGGAGCCCAACGAGGCGAAAGCCGTGCTCAACTGGGCGGTCCACGAGATGGAGGACCGCTACAAGCTCCTGGCCGGCAACACCGTCCGCAACATCGAGTCGTACAACGCCCTGCCCGAGGAGCGCCGCGGCGGCAAGCTCCCGTACCTCGTCCTGATCATCGACGAGTTGGCCGACCTGATCATGCGCGAGGGTCGCAAGGTGGAGGACCCTATCGTCAAGATCGCGCAGAAGGCCCGGGCCGTGGGCATCCACCTCGTGCTGGCCACGCAGCGGCCGTCGGTCAACGTCGTGACCGGGTTGATCAAGGCCAATGTCCCCTCGCGCATCGCCTTCGCCATGGCCTCCATGGTCGACTCGCGAACCGTTCTCGACTCACCGGGCGCCGAAGACCTGATCGGCCGCGGCGACATGCTCTACCAGCCGGTGGACCTGCCTCGGCCGGCCCGGCTCCAGGGCGTGTTCGTGAGTG
>JACCVB010000384.1 GCA_013698385.1 Chloroflexota bacterium | reverse complement strand
CAGACGAGACGGTGGCAGCCGATGCCGGCGACCCGGTCGCGGCGGTCAAGGCGCTGACCGGCGGGCACGGGCCGGACGTCGTCATCCAATGCGTCGGCTCGGCGGCGGTCGATGAGCAGGCCATCGCGATGGGCGGACCGGGCGGACGAGTCGTGCTCATCGGATCCAGCCTGGACGCGTTCCGGGCACGCGCCGTGGACATCTTCTGGCGCGAGCTGTCCGTTCTCGGCTCACGCGGCTTCGTCCCTGATGACATCCGCGATGCGATCGACCTGTACCTCGACGGCACGTTGCGGGTCGATCACCTGGTCGAGGCGGTCCGGCCGCTCGAGGAGGCCAACGAGGCACTGGAGGATCTCAAGGCCGGCCGGGTGTTCCGGTCCGTCTTGCTCCCGTCAGCCTGGGCCGAGGCCGCGACCGGCTAGCCCCCCTCGCCCGGCACGCCCGTGGAACGTCGGACGACGATCTCCGGCGGAGTGTCGGTCCGAACATGCGAGATCGGCTTGCCGGCCACCGCGTCGATCAGCATCCGGACGCCGAGGCTGCCCATCTCCTCCATCGGCATGCGCACCGCGGTGAAGGCAGGGTCCGTATGCGCCAGCAGGGCGTGATCGTCCATCGTCACGAGCGACAGGTCGCTCGGGATGCGCAAGCCGCGCTCCCCTGCTGCGGTCCTGACGCCCAGTGCCGATGCGAGGTTGACCGTGTAGATGGCGGTCGGTCGACGCGGGTGGTTCGGATCCAGCAGCCGCATCGCCGATTCCGCCGCCTGTCGCTCGGTGAAGTCTCCCGCGGCCACCCAGGCCGGCTCCGGCGTGATCCCGTGTCCCGCCAGGGCGTCGCGGTAACCCTGTTCGCGCCGGCGACCCACGTCCGTGTCCGAACGTCCGGCGAGGAAGCCGATCCGCCGATGGCCCAGGCCGACCAGGTGATCGACCGCGAGGGCGCTGCCGGCCCCGTCGTCCATCGTGACCGAGCCATCGACCATCGCGGAGCGGCTGTTGATCGGCACGAGCGGCAGGCCCCGCCCGGCGATCTGGGCGACCAGTTCGTCCACGATCGTCGCGAACGCGACCAGGAGCCCGTCCATCCGTCCCTCGAGGACGAAGCGAGCCAACTGCTCCGCATCCAGCGTGGGGCCATGCGCGTCGGCGACGACAACGACGTACTCACGCTCGGCCGCCGCACGCTCCACGCCTCGCAGCGTCTCACCCCAGACGAGATTCTGCGGGTCGGGCAGGACCAGGGCGATCGTGCCGCTCCGGCGGGTGCGCAGGCCGCTGGCCAGCCGGTTCGGCCGATAGCCGAGATCCCGCGCCGCCAGGCGCACCCGCTCGCGCGTCTCGGCGCGCACGCTCAGCGACGGGTCGTCGCGCAGGACGCGGGCCGCGGTCGCGACGCTGACACCGGCGTGGTTCGCGACCCCCTTGAGCGTGGCCACCCGGCCGACCTCCTCCCGTTACCCGCTTGACACCGGAAACGTTACAGGTATCGTTATTGGCCCGCGGCCAGTATATCGATACACCAGCGGATATCCACCGGGCGCGCAAGCGCCGCGACGAGTCCGCCGCCGACCGGCGAGGAGGCACGTGACGGCTGGGGTTCCAGCGACCGAACCGCTGCCCGCGCGCGATGTCGCGGGCACGCGTCGCCCTCGTCGACGCGTGCCGGATGAGGCCGGGGTGCTGGTGGCGCTCGTCGCCCTGATCGTCGTCGTCGGCCTGCTTCGCCCGAACTTCCTGCAGCCGACGACGCTCTTCCAGCAGCTGTCCGGTGCGGCCTTCATCGGCGTGCTCGCCCTGGGCATGGTCTTCGTCGTGTCCATCCGCGACATCGACCTGTCCGTAGGCTGGATCTTCAACTTCTCGGCCGTCATCGCGGCCAAGGCCATGGTCCTGGGCGTCGATCCGTGGATCGCAGCCGGGATCGGGATCGCCTTCGGGGCATTCCTTGGCCTGATCAACGGCGTGCTCGCGGTCTGGCTCCGCATCCCGGTCATCATCATCACGCTCGGGACGTTCTCCGCGTTCCGTGGCCTCTCGCTCGTGGTCAACGAGTCGCGCGCGGTCGTGCCGCCGGACAAGACCGGGTCGTTCTTCGCCCTCTTCGACGTCAAGCTCTTCGGCCTCATCCCGAGCGTCGCGGTCGCGTTCGTCGTGCTCGCCGTCATCCTTCACTTGGTCCTGCACCGCACGCGGTTCGGTTATCGCGTCCAGGCCATGGGCAGCAATCCCGATGCCGCACGCCTCGGTGGCATCCCGGTGGATCGCACGCGGATCCTCGTGCTCGTGCTGATGGGCGCGATCGCGGGCCTGACCGGCGCGATGTTCCTGGGCTTCCGCGAGGCGATCGATCCCGTGACCGGTGGCGACTATCTCCTGCCGGTCGTAGCTGCCGTGATCATCGGCGGAACGCCCTTGTCCGGCGGGCGGGGGACCATCGTGGGTGCCGTCGTCGGCGCCCTCATCATCCAGGTCATCACCACCGGGATCCTGTTCCTGGGAGTCGATGTCAAGTGGAGCACCTTCGTCACCGGCGCCGTGATCATCCTCGCGGTCGCCGTGGACCAGCTTGTCCGTCGCCAACGCGAGCGGCGGACGCGCGACACGGTGGACCTCGGGTAGCGCGCCGCGCGCCTGGGGTCGGAGAGGAGGACCAGATCGAGACCATCGTCCGGATCAACCAAGGAGGAGTTCACATGAGGAGGAGCAACGGGATGACTAGGAACGCAACGTTCGCCCTGTTGGCGAGTTTCGCCATCGTGGTCGGGGCCTGTTCCAGCGGGGGCGCGTCGAGCGCACCGTCGGCGGCCGGGGTCACACCGGCCCCGGTCGCGTCGGCATCCGCCGTCGCGTCGGCATCCGCTGTCGCGTCGGAAGCGCCGGCGTCGGAGGCTCCGGCGTCCGCAGCAGTTTCGGAGGCGCCGTCCGCGCCGGCATCGGTCAAGATCGGGTTCGTGACCCACGTCGTGGGCAATCCGTTCATCCAGCAGATCATCGACGGCGCCAATGCCGCCGCCAAGGACCTCAACGTCGAGCTCCAGGTCACCGGACCTGAGGGTGGCGACGCCGACGCCCAGCTGAAAGCCGTCCAGAGCCTGGTCGCCTCCGGCGTCCAGGGCATCGCGACGTCCGTCCCCGGTGAGTCCATGGCGAGCGGTCTCAACGAGATCGTTGCGGCCGGCACGCCGATCGTGCAGTTCAACCTGCTCGCGACCTCGGTCAAGGCGCCGTACGTCGGCGAGCGGTCGGTCGAGAGCGGACGGATCCTCGGCAGCAAGGTGCTCGAGAAGCTCGGTGGCGACAGCGCCAAGGGCCAGGTCATCATCGGCAACTGCTTCCCGGGATTCCCGGTCCTCGAAAACCGCGCCAAGGGCGTCAAGGAGTCGCTCAGCAAGGCCGCCGGCCTGGAGCTCCTCGGCCCATTCGACGTCAAGGTCGCGGCCAACGAGAACTACGCCGCGTGGGAGGCCCTGCTCGCCGCCAACCCGGACGCCAAGGCCCTCGTCGGCCTGTGCGCCCCGGACATCGCGAGCCTGGGCAAGTTGCAGGCCGCCAACAAGGACAAGCCGTTCATCTCCGGCGGCTATGACCTGACCGCCGAAAACCTTGCGGAGATCAAGAACGGCAACGCCTACGTCAGCCTGGGCCAGACGCCATTCATGCAGGGCTACCTGCCGGTGAAGATGCTGGCCGACACGATCCGTGGCACGTCCACCGTGGACCTGTCCGCGGGTGGCTTCCTGGACGCGGGTACGGAGATCGTCACCGCGGACAGCGTCACCGAACCGTTCGACCTGCCACCGCTCACCTTCGCCCAGCTGGAGGAGATCGCCGCGTCCCCGGACAAGTCGCGCGAGTACTACCAGCCGCTCGTGGACGGCGTCATCGCGAACTGGACGACCAAGGTGGAGCCCATCGCGAACGAGTCCAAGTAGTCCGATGCAGGCCGGAGCGCTGACCGCGGTGACACCCGCCATCGCGGTCGCCGGTCTGCGCAAGGCCTACGGCGGGATCCAGGCCCTTGCGGGTGTGGATCTCGCCGTGGCACCCGGGTCCGTGCACGCCGTCGTCGGCGAGAACGGAGCCGGCAAGTCCACCCTGATGAAGATCCTGGCCGGGGCCATCCGGCCCGACGCGGGCGAAGTCCGCATCGCGGGCGAGCTCGCGGAGATGGCCTCGCCTGCCGATGCACGCGCACGGGGCGTGGGCATCGTCTACCAGGAATTGAGCCTGTTCCCGGATCGCTCCCTGCTGGCCAACCTGTTCCCGGACCGGCAGCCCACCCGCCTCGGATTCGTCGACGTGCCGGCCATGCGCCGTCGCGCGACGCCCGTCCTGGAACGGATCGGCCTGGACGCGGACCCGGACGTCTCGGTCGGGGCACTGGGCATCGGCGAACGCCAATTGGTGGAGCTGAGCCGGCTGCTCATCGAACGACCGAGCGTGCTCATCCTCGATGAGCCGAATTCCGCCCTCAACGAGCGTGAGACGGGCCGCCTGTTCGCCATCCTGCGAGAGCTGTCTGCCGCCGGCATCACGATCATCTATGTGTCCCATCGCCTCGAGGAGGTCTTCCAGATCGCCGACCGGATCACCGTCATGCGCAATGGCGCGGTCGTATCCACCGAGGATCGATCGTCCACGTCCATCGGCAAGGTCGTGGAAGCGATGGTCGGCACGTCGCCCAGGGAGCTGTTCCCGCCCCGACGCGACCCGGTCGAATCCGCGACGCGCGTCCTCGACGGCGCGCCATCGGGTCTGGTCGTCCGTGGACTGACCGTTGCCGACGAGCTCGTCGATATCTCCTTCGAGGCGCGCCGAGGGGAGATCGTCGGATTGGCCGGGCTGGAGGGAGCGGGAGTCGCCACGCTGCTCGGCGTCCTGTTCGGGACGCGCAGGGCGGATGCCGGCGAGGTCCGCTTCCCGGACGGCGAGGGCGCCCCGCACTCCCCGACGGCGGCCGCCCGACGCGGCATCAGCCTGGTCCCGGCCGACCGACGCCACCAGGGCCTGATGCTGGACGACACGATCGAGACGAACATCTCCCAAGTCACCGTCGGCGCGTTGCATGCCCGGCGACCGTGGCTGGATCGAGCCGCGATGTGGGCGGCGGCGCGGCGCCAGATCGCCGGTCTTCGGATCCGGGCCGATGGGCCGGCCGCCGTCGTGGGGCGCCTGTCCGGCGGGAACCAGCAGAAGGTCGTCATCGGCAAATGGCTCGAAGTCGGGCCGAGCGTCTTTCTGCTCGACGACCCGACGCGCGGGGTGGACGTCGGCGCCAAGCGCGAGATCTATCGACTCATCCGCGAGTTCGCGGATGGCGGCCGGATCGTCCTGTTCCGCTCGACGGAGCTGCCCGAGATCGTCGGCCTGTCGGATCGCATCCTGGTCCTCTATCGCGGCCGCCTGGCGGTCGAGTTCGAGGGCGGCGAGATCGACGACCACGGACTCCTGACCGCGATCAACACCGGTCACCGGCCCGACGCCGGGCAGGCCCATCCAGCGCCACCATCGTCCCCAGAGGAGGTCATCCCATGATCCGTCGCGCCTTCACGATGCGCCTCAAGCCGGGCGGCCTGGCCGAGTACAGGCGCCATCACGACGGCATCTGGCAGGAGCTCGTCGACGAGATCCAGGGACAGGGCATCGCCCAGATCACGATCTTCGAGGCGGACCCGGTCCTGTTCCTGTACTCCGAGATCCGCGACGAAGCCGCCTGGGAGCGCCTGTGGCATTCCGAGATCCACGACAAGTGGGGACTCATCATGGATCCACTGATGGAGATGCGCGATGACGGCATCGTCGATTCGAGTGAATTGAACGAGGTCTTCCACCTTGAGACCGGTGCCAACTAGCTCCGGGGAGGGACCGACCATGGAGACGACAGCGGGCGAGCGCATCGCCGTCGTGACCGGTGCCGGGCGGGGCCTCGGGCGACAGGTCGCGCTCGCCCTGGCTCGGCGTGGCCATCCGGTGGTCGGCGTCGCCCGGAATGGCGCGCAGCTGAGCGAAACGGCCGACCTCGTGCGTGGGGCGGGCGGACGGATGCTCACCCGCCCGACCAACGTGAGCGATCCGGCGGCGGTCACCGCGCTGGCCACGTTCGTCCAGGATCAGCTCGGGGCGCCGTCCATCCTGGTCAACGCGGCCGGTGTATTCGGGCCGATCGCGCTCATCCGCGACGGCGATCCCGAGGACTGGGTCCGCACGATGATGATCGACGCGATCGCGCCCTACCTCACGATCCGGGCCTTCATCGGCGGCATGCTGGACGCGGGATGGGGTCGCGTCGTGAACGTGACCTCTGCGGCGTCGCTGCATCCACCGGGCGCGCTCAACAGCGCCTACGGCACGGCCAAGGTCGCACTCAACCAGCTGACCCGCCACCTCGCCGCGGAGATCGAGGGCAGCGGCGTGACGGCCAACGTCATCCACCCGGGCGACGTCAAGACGGACATGTGGCAGGACATCCACGACCGGGTGGCGATGATGGGACCCGAAGCCGACCCCTATCGCCAGTGGGCCGACTGGGTGGCCGAGACCGGCGGCGATCCGCCGGAGAAGGCGGTCGACCTCGTCCTGGAGCTGACCTCCGACGCGGGGGCCGACCGCAATGGCGAGTTCTGCTGGGTCCATGAGCCACTCCAGGCGCCCATCCCGAGCTGGGACAAACCGGCCGACGCGCGCCCCTGGATCGACGAGAAATGACCAGTCTGACGCTCGAGGGCCAGGTGGCGCTCGTGACCGGGGCGACTCGGGGCCTTGGGCTGGGGATCGCCCGCCGGCTGGCGGCCGAGGGCGCCGCCGTGTCCGTGGTCGGTCGCGATGCCGGTCGGGCCGCATCCGTCGCGGCGGAGCTTGGGGTCGCCGGCGGCCGGGCCATCGGGCTGTCGGCCGACGTCGGAGTCTGGGAGATGGCGGCGGAAGCGGTCGAACAGACTGAGGCGGCGCTCGGACCCATCGATATCGTGGTCGCCGCGGCTGGCGTCGGCGCCATCGGGACCGTGGTCGAGGCCGACCCGTCGGACTGGCGACGGATGATCGATGCGAACTACCTGGGAACGGCCCACATCGTGAAGGCCGCCCTGCCGGGCATGCTGGGGCGCGGCCGAGGCGATATCGTCGCCATCGCCTCCGCTGGTGGTACGAAGGGCTACCCGGAGTGGTCCGGCTATTGCGCGTCGAAATGGGCCGTCGTCGGGTTCATGGAATGCCTTGCCCAGGAGGTGACGACCCAGGGCGTCCGCGTCTGCACGCTCTGCCCGGGTGGTGTCGATACCCCATTCTGGGACGACCTCAACAAAGACATCCACCGCGCGGGGACCGCGACCCGTGCTGGCCTGATGCGGCCCGACGACGTGGCCGAGACCGTGATGCTTCAGCTGCGGCTGCCGCGCAGCGTGCTGATCAAGCGCACGGTCTTCTTCCCGACCAGCGAATGGCATTGATCACGACAGGGAGATCGATGGACCCGACCGGGACCCGTCGCCTCGGCGCGACCGACGTCACCGTCACCGAGCTCGGATTCGGGGGCGCGTCCATCGGCGAGCTGTTCGTGCGCGTCTCGGAGCACGACGCGCAGGCGACGCTGGCCGCGGCGTGGCAGGCCGGCGTCCGCTATTTCGACACGGCGCCGTGGTACGGCCGCGGCCTGTCCGAGGTGCGCACCGGGGCGGGGTTGCGCGACCACGACCGGACCGACTACGCGCTGTCGACCAAGGTCGGACGGTGGCTCCGGCCATCGAGCGACGAGCGCTACGACGGGGCGCCCTGGCTGGGCGGTTCACCCAACGAGGTCGTCTTCGATTACACCTACGACGGGATCATGCGTTCCGTGGAGGGGAGCCGGTTGCGCCTCGGGATCACCCGCTTCGATGTCGCGTTCATCCACGATCTGGACCGGCTCTATTTCGACGCGGCGACGATGGACGCGCACTTCAGGGACCTCGCCGGTTCCGGCTGGCGCGCCCTGGAGGAGCTGCGCTCCAGCGGCCAGATCGGCGCGATCGGAGCCGGGATCAACGACCTTGGGCTGATCCCGCGATTCCTCGACCTTGGCGACATCGACGCGTTCCTGATCGCGATGCCGTACACGCTGCTGGACCAGGACGTGCTCGACGCGGAGTTCCCGGCCTGCGAGGCGCGCGGCATCGGGTTCGTGATCGGTGCCGTCTTCGCGTCCGGGATCCTGGCCAAGGGACCGATTCCCGGGGCGAAGTACGCGTATGCCGACCCGCCGCCAGAGGTGATCGAGAAGACGCGCCGGATCGCCGCCGTGTGCGAGCGCCACGGCGTTCCGCTGGCCGCGGCCGCGCTCCAGTTCCCGCTCGGCCATCGCTCGGTCGCATCGGTCATTCCGGGCGCGTCCGGTCCGGCCCAGCAGGCGCGCAACGTGGCCGCCTTCCAGCACCGCATCCCGGCCGACCTATGGTCCGAGCTCAAGCACGAGGGCCTGCTGCGCGAGGACGCACCGGTGCCCGACTGATGGGCATCGAGGCGCGGCTGGTCGGGGCGTGGCGACTTCGACACTGGGTGGCCCTTGCTGATGACGGCTCCGAGTCCCAGCCGATGGGCCAGAAACCGGACGGACTGCTCGTGTATTCAGGTGACGGCACGATGATCACCGTGCTGGGACCGGGCGAGCGGCCGCGATTCGAGTCGGATGACGTGACGGGCGGCACGGACGCGGAGCAGGCGCGGGCGTTCGCGACCTACGTGGCGTACGGCGGCTCGTACGAGGTGGATGGCGACACGGTCAGCCACCAGGTCGAAACGAGTCTCTTCCCGAACTGGATCGGGACGGTTCAGCGGCGCCGCTGGGAGCTCGACGAGACGGGGCGCCGGCTCACCCTCACCTCGCCGCCGGTCGCGCTCGGCGGAGCGACCCGGATCCAGCGGCTGAGCTGGGAGCGTGTCAGCCGCTGACGGCTGCCGACCCCGGCACGGAACCTGCCCAGTCCGGTCCATCCAGCACCTGCTTCCGGACGGTATCCGCGGCAACCGCGGTCCAGGCGAGGTCGACCGGACGCCAAGTGCGCGACACGAATCCGATCGGCACCTGCGCCCGGGCGCCAGGCGGTCGGCCCAGGTCAGGAAATGCCCGCCAAAGGCCCAGGATCGTCTCGGTGGCCTCCATCCGAGCCAAGTGCGCCCCGGCACAGTGGCGTGGACCGACGTTGAACGCCAGGTGACCCCACAACCTTGGCCGCTCCGGGTCCAGCGCGTCCGGGTGCTCCCAGCGCGCGGGGTCGCGATTGGCCGCCGCGTTGACCGCGATGACCCGTTCGCCGGCCCGGATCGTCACCCCGCCAAGTTCCACGTCCTTCGTCGCGGTCCGCGCCCGCAGATGGACGACGGTCGAGTGCCGCAGCACTTCCTCGAGGAATCGGGCGAAGGTGGCTGGATCCGCCAGGGTCGCCCGCCGGATCGTCTCGGGCAGCTCGAGCAGTCGATGGACCGCGGTGCAGATGAGAAAGCCCGTCGTCTCCGATCCGGCTTCGAACAGGAATTTCGCGTTGTCCAGGACGTCCTGCTCGTTCCAGTCCGGGGCCACCTCGCGACCGGCGGCCCACAGGAAGCTGATCGCGTCATCGCGCGGCCGGTCGCGCCGGTCGCGCACCGTATCCAGCAGGGCGGGCTCGAGCTGCCGGGTCGCCTCGACGGCCGCCGCTCGAGCATCCGGATCCTCGCCATACGAATGGCGCCACGCGAGGACAGCCTCCATCCAGCCCTTGGCCCTGTCCAGCGTCTCGGCGTCCGCATCGGGCACGCCAAGGACGCGGGCGATCACCGCGATCGGCAACAGTCGGGCGAGATCCGCAAAGAGCTCGATCGCGGTTCGGTCCGCAAGCCCCGCGAGGCGCTCCGCGACGAGCGGCAGGACGGCGGCGATGGCCAGCGGCGCGATCGGGTCCGGCCGCCAGAGGTGCGACAACGATCGATGGAGAACCTCGTGCTGCCCGTCGACGAGCGACCGGATATCGCGCCGGCCCACGATCTCGCCGGCGCTCGGCAGCGAGCCGGTCGGCTCGGCGAAGAGATCCTCGCGGCGCTCCACGAAGGTGCAGCCGTCGTGCGACAGGATCAGCCAGGCGATCATCCCGGCATCCCAAACCACCGGACCGACCGCCCGCATCCGCTCGTAGGCGGGATACGGATCGACGTCGCGCAGGTCGCGCAGGGACACCGGAGCGGCGGGCCGGGTCTGGACGGTCACACGATCACCGCCTCGATCCCGAGGTGCCTTGCGACCGTGGCCACGTCGTCGGACAGGTCGCCCGGGGTGGCCGAGCTGTGGTGGTTGACGCCGGCCCCGGCCCAGCGTCCCCAGGCCGCCTCCACGGGTCCATCCCGGAACCGGAAGGCGCCGTTGACCGTGCCCGTCTCCGGGAAGGTCCGCGCCGTCAGCTCGCCCCGCGCGACGACGTAGCGAAAGCCGCCGCGCGCGTCGGGATGGGGCGTGAACCCGACGAGCGTCGCCGGGCCCGGAGCAGGCTCGAAGACGGCGCACACGCCGCAGTGCGGATCCTTGCCGCAGAACCAGTCGTTCGGTCGCAGCCGAGGACGGGCGGCCGGCGCCAGCCAGGCCAGATCGTGCTCGCCCGAATTCGCGACGACGACCTCGCCGGTCGCGTAGTCGATCGCTTCGACCTCGTGGTAGATGGCCGCCCCACCGAGCCGTTTCGTGGTCAGCATCGCCACCGCCGTGACGATGTCGCCGGTGCAGGTGAACGGGCGCCCGGCCGACGTCAGCCGCCCCAGCCCCCAGCACGGCGCGATGCCGATCGGCTCGCCGAACCGGAACTCCGGGACGTGGCAGTTGAAGGCACCCCCGTCCAGTTCGTGCGCATCCACGACCGCCTCCAGCGCGAGCGCGGCGCGCAGCGAGCGCTGCAGGGCTTCTGGCGGGAACGGTTCGCCCTCGAAGGTCCAGTCCCGACGGACGTCCGCCTCGAGGGCCGCGACGTCCGCCTCGGCGACCTCTCGGAAACGCTGCACGACCTCACCGGGATCGACGAAGACGAGCTCGATCCCGACCGCCGTCCGAAGGGCCTCGTCATCGACATCGACGTGCGCGTAGCCGTCAAGCGGATGCCCGATCCGCCCTAGCCGACTGCGACCGATGCCGCGTGCGATGCCGGCGAGGCGCAAGGCGTTCCGCACCCTCGTCACGCCGTCGGGGTCCGTCCGGCGGGCGAGGATCAGGTCGAATGGTCGCGCTGCACGCGACAGGAGATTGGTCAGCATCGGCGCGCCGACCGTCGCCCCCTGCGTGGTGATCGATCCATGGTCGAACGCGCCGTCCACGAGCCCGGTCTCGTGCAGCGCCCAGACAACGACCGGGACGCCCGGCACAGCCTCGATGGCGGCCATCGTCCAGGCGGCCGGCACGGCCATCGTCTGGAGCACAAGCACGACTTCGACTTGCAGCTCGGCGAACCGGCGACCGACCGCGAGCCCATCCTCGCCTGACGCGATCTCGAGGATGGCTGCGGGCTCCACGGTGTCCGCGAGTTCGTCCGCCACGGAACGGGCGAGCGCCATCCGATCCGCCCGGAACGTGGGGCCGGTGGTGTGCTCCCACAGCGTCCAGTACGGGTGGATGACGCCGACCCGCGAGCGTTGGGCGGTCCGATCCGGGGGGGTTGCCGACATCGTCAGTCCTGGTGGAAGACCTCGTCGGCCAGCAGCAGGTTGCCGTCGGCGTCGGTGATCGTCGTGATGATGCCCTCGAAGGCGGCTCCCCAGCGGGCGTTGACCTCGTGGCTGGCCATCTTCGAGAACACGGTCGCGAGGTCCGGGTAGAACTCGCCGTAGTAGACGACGTGCGCGCCGCGCCGGAACCCGTTGTAGTTGCGGAAGCCGGACGCCTCGATGGCGGCCATCATCTCCGGCCACGGGTTCGCGTGGAGGGCTTCGTAGTCGTCCGCGCGGTCGGGGTCGATGACGAGGCTGAAGAGCGCCCGCTCGAACGGACCGTCGGGCGGTGGGCCGTCGGATCGGAAGATCTGGTCGTACCAGAGCAACTCGCCGCTATCGTTCGCGATCTGGGCGATGACGTTCCGGAAGTGGTGGTTCCAGCGCTGGTTGGCGGGCTTGGGGCCGTGGATCGCGAAGGCGGTCTCGATGTCGGGAACGCCTTCGAGGAAGTACCAGACATCCGTCCCGCGCCGGAAGCCGGACATGTTGCGCAGTCCGCTTTCGCGGATCTCTCCGGCCAGCTCGGGCCAGATCGCGGCGTGCCTCCGGTCGTACTCGGCCTCCGTACCCGGGAAGAGGCGGACGTAGAAGACGGCGCGGTCCATGACGTGGCCTCCGGTGACGATCCAGCGCCGTTGCGGGGCTGGCGGTGCGTGCCGACGATACTGCAAACGGTACCAGCCTCGACACTCGGGGTGCGTGCTGGTCCGTTCGTGGCGGTCGGGCGTGCCGGTCCGTGCGTGCCGGTCAGGGTCCAGGCGAGTCACGGCCCGCTGGTGCGGTCGGCCCGGCTCTGTTGGCGCCACCACCGTTCCAACCGACGGCGGAACCTCCACTTGCCTGCCGTCCAGCCGTCGATCGGGGACGCACGGCGTTCCAAACGCCGCTGAACCCAGCTTCGCCGTTCCGTTGGAACGCTGGTGGCGCCACGCGAACGCGCCACGCCCGCGACCGCATCAGGCCAACAGGATCAAGGCGACCCCGACGAGCACGATCCCGGCCGCGACCACCGCCCGGACCGGCGGTGCTGACCGGCGGCGGACGGACTCCACGCCGAGCACGAACAGCGGCGTGGTCGCCACGAGCGTCTGGACGACGACCGGGCTGCCGGCCTGCGCCCCCAGGATGACGAACACGAAGTACAGCGTGACGACCACGGACCGGCCCAGGAGCCGCGGGATGTCGCGGCGCATCACGTCGCGCGGCGGGAACAGGGCGAGGCACACGACCGCCGCGAGTGCGGTTCGCACGACGTAGGTCTCGACCAGCCCGACGTCAAGATCCCCGAGCAGGCGACTGATGACCGTCAGCAGGCCGGTCCCGGCGGCCGCCCCGACGATCCGCCAGACGCTGCCCCACCGACCAAGCGCCCCAAAGGCGTCGACGAGCGCCAGCAGGACACCGGCGACCACGATGACGGCCGCCAGGATCTGGCTTGGCTGGAGCGATCCCGGCAGCACGACCGCTGCCGCGAGGACGACCGGGATCGGGCTCATCGCGGTGGCGGTCGTCGTCGCGGACGCCGCGCCGTGATCCAGGAGGTCCCAGACACAGATCGCCGTGACGACCATCAGCGCCACGGACAGGAGTTGCAGGCCGACGATCGCGGGGGACCAGGTCCAGTCCACGAACGGAGCGAAGGGCAACAGGACGAGCGCGTTGCCCACGTACAGCACCCCGATGAGCTGGCGCGCCGGGGCACGGTCCGTCAGCTCCTTGCTGATCACCGCCTGACCGGTGTTCGCCAGCGCTGCCAGGAAACCGAACAAGATCGCGCTCACCGCGCCTCCGCTGTCACCGCGCCTTCGCGCTCACCGCGCCATCGCGCTCACCGCGCCTTCGCGCCACCGCGCGTCCGCTGTCACCGCGCGTCCGCTGTCACCGCGCCTCTGTCACCGCGCCCTGAACGTGATGGTTGCGTCGTGGTATCGTCCCTGTGACCGGGCTGCAAACGGTACCGGTATCGTCCCCCATCGTAGTCGAGTGCGGGAGACCCACGTGGCCGAGACGACGATCGCGTTCGCCGAGCTGCTGGGCAGGCGTGTGCGCATGGGTCCCTGGGAAGACCAGAAGGTCTCCACGTACCGCAAGATGATCGACGCGCTGGACGGCGCGCGCTGGGACGAGGCGGCGCAACTCGGCAGCTACTTCGTGGACGAGGCGAACGTCTGCTTCACCCTGTATCGCCAGTGGATCGGCGACCTGAACGGCTACCTGCGGGAGCAAGGCGTTGACGAGAAGCGCATCAGGGCCCGCAACGACCAGGCGATCGCCGTCGCGACCCTGCCGGATGGCAGCCCCTGGCATCCTCGCAAGCACTGGGACCGCTTCCTGTCCGAGGTCCAGGACTTCACCGCCGCCGCCTACCGCGAGCAGCCGGACGAGGCCAGGCAGCGCGTGGACGTCATGAAGGAGACGTGGCGCCAGTGCCACGATCGTGACGTCGATCACACGTACGCGCTCATGTCGCTGGTCAAGGAGCAGCTCGGTGAACCGGCCATCCGCGACATGTACGACCGGGTGCTGCTGCCCCTGTTCGTGTGGCGCTACGAGAAGTTCGACGTCGACAAGTACCCCTGGGACGAGTCGCTCGAGATCCTGATGCTCGTCGCCTGCGAGGCGATGCGCGGCCATCTTGTCGGTCCAGAGCGGACGGGCGACATGGAGCTGATCGAGCTCGAGGATCGCTTCGTCCTTCGATTCGATCCGTGCGGTTCCGGCGGCAGAACCCTGCGCGGTGACGCGATCGAGGGCACGCCGCCCCGGATGCAGCCGCCGTACGACTGGACCGTGACCGAGGAGAAGCACTCCTGGAATCACTACACGCCCGGTGTCTGCCTGTACTGCGCACACTGCATCATCCTCATGGAGGAGATGCCGATGGATCGCTTCGGCTACCCCGTTCGAGTCATCGACCCGCCGATCTACGACGCGGACCGGACGGCCGTCGGCGAGGCACCGAAGTGCCAGTGGCAGATGTTCAAGGACCCGACCCAGGTGCCGGCCGAGTACTACGAACGCGTGGGCCGGACGAAACCGGCGGCGTTCGGCTCCAAGGCCCACGGCGCCCGCGAACTTCCGATGATCAGCGCCGGACTACCCGGCGCAGGCTGAGGCCCGCGTCTCGTATCCGCTCCTCCCACCGGACGCCGCTCTGCTCCTCCGAGCGGCGTCCGGACTCTCCTCAGCGGTCATTCGCGCCGGGGTCCACCTGGCTCGGAACGTTCGCCCGCAGCCAGCGCACGCTGCGCTCGATCATCGTCAGTTCATCCACGTCCGCCGGGCCAAGCGAGGCAAGCTCCACGCAGACCGGGCCATCGAAGCCCACCGCCGCGAGGATCGTGAGCACGCCCGGGAGGTCCGCCACGCCGTCGCCGAGGGCGGTGCAGACCGGGCCGCCCGGGACCGTCGGATCACCGGGCTCGTGATCCTTCAGCTGGACGAGGAGGGTGTGCGGTGCGAGCGCCCGGGTGCCTTCCAGCATGTCGTCGCCGACACGGATGAGGTTCACGTTGTCCAGGCACACGCCCAGCGATGCCGGCCGATCGACCAAGTCGAACAGGGCGAGGATATCGGCGACCCGCAGGTCGCCGTGGTTTTCCAGGGCGAGTCGAACCCCACGATCCGCGGCGTGATCGGCGGCCCGGCGGACCGGCCCGACCAGGCGCTCCACGAGGACCTCAGCTGGTTCATCGCCGCGCGACGCCGGGCTGCCGGCCGTGATCCGAAGGACGTCCTGACCCAGGTGCGTGGTCGTCTCGATCCAGCGAGCGAGCTCCCGCTCTGCACCGTACCAGCGACCACCGTCCAGACCCGCATAGCGACCGGCGGGCCACGGATGTCCCCACGAAAACCCGACCTTGAGCCGACCGGCGTCGGCCAGCATCGCCGGGTCGATGGCCTCCGGCTCGGGCAGGTAGCACGTCTCGAGGAACACGACATCCGCCCCGACCTCGTGCGCGTGCCGCAGCACCGGGCCGGGCTCCAGCGGCCACGGTTCGGCCGTCGGCGGGTGCTCGCCCGGACGGGCCTCGCCATAGCGACGGTGATACGAGTAACTGTCGATCCCGACCTGCAACGTGCTTCGCCTCCCGTCCTCGTGATGACCTATGCTAGCGGCCTGCTGGAAACGTCACCAGCTGGAGGAGGTAGCAAATGATCCAGGTCGAGGGACTCGATGGTCGCACGGCGATCGTCACCGGCGCGGGGCGCGGGATCGGCCAGCGGATCGCCGAGGTCCTGGCCGGCAACGGGGCGCGCGTGGCGGCTCTGGATCTCGAGGCGCCGGACCATGCGGGCATCCTCGGCATCGCCTGTGATGTCAGCGACGAGGCCGCGGTCGAGAACGCCTTCGGAGACGTGGAGCGCGATTTGGGCGCGGTTTCCGTCCTCGTCCTCAATGCCGGCATCTTCCCGATCGTCCCCTTCGAGGAGACGACCCGTGAGCTGTGGGACAGGACGATGGCGATCAACCTGACCGGCGCGTTCCTGTGTGCCCGACGCGCGTTGCCCGCGATGCGTGAAGCGGGCTACGGGCGGATCGTCGGGATGGGCTCGAGTGCCGGCAAGGCGGGTGGCGCACGCTCGGTCGCCGCGTATGCGGCCAGCAAGGCCGGGCTGATGACGCTGATGAAGTCGATCGCCCAGGAATATGCCGCTCACGGCATCACGGCCAACGCCCTCGCCCCGACCCTGATCGACACGCCGATGATCGCCAACACGCGCGACCTCGTCAGCCGCATCCCGGTCGGGCGCTTCGGGACCGTGGACGAGGTCGCCTCACTGGTGGCGTTCCTGTGTTCGTCGCACGCCGGCTACATCACGGGCGAGGTGACGGACATCAATGGCGGCTTCCTGATCGACTGACGAGGACGCTCGCGATGGATGCCGAGGTTCGGTTGGAACGACTCCGTCCGGAGGAGGTCAAGGCCGCCTTGGGGCGAGCGAATGTGGCCTGGCTGCCGATGGGCGCCCTCGAGTTCCACGCCGGTCACCTGCCACTCTGGGTGAAGCCGAAATCTGACCGAACCCGCTCGAGGAGCGCCGGGTCGCGCCGGCTGACGATGAGTGGCTCGACGTCGCTCCGGCGCGCGAACGCCGAAGATGGGCCGCGATCGCCCACGCAGTCAAGCTAGATCCGGTAGAAGCGCTCGGCGTTGCGGTAGAGCATCGCCTCCTGCTCGTCTCGGCTGAAGCCGGCGTCGGCGATGATCCGGCGATACGCGTCGGTCTGCTCCAGGTAGGTCGCGTACAGGATGTCCACCGGCCAGTTCGTGCCGAACATGATTCGCTCCGGCCCGAACGCGTCGATGCAGTGGAGGACCCACGGGCGGATGGACTCGATCGTCCAGCGGTTGTCCGCCATGCCGAACCCGGACACCTTGCAGGCGACGTGCTCGACTTCGCCGAGGGCGGACATCTCCGACTTCCACGTCTCGAAGTAGGCGTCGTCGCGCTGGACCGGGAAGCCGGCATGGCCAAGGATCACCTGGACATCCGGGTTGGCCTTGGCCACGTCGCGACCCGACAGGATCTTGCCCGGCGACGCATTCAACTCGTACGACAGGTTGCGTGCCGCAAGCGCCTGGTAACCGGCCCGGAAGGCCGCCGTGTCCGGGTCGTCCGGATGGGCCCGGATGCGCACGCCGCGGACGAGCGACGACGCCTCCACGTGCTGGTCCAGCTTGGCCTCCGCCCCGTCCGCCTCGATATCGCAGAAGACGACGAGCGCGTGCGGGAAGCCGTATTCCTTGGCAACGGTGTCCAGCCAGACCGTTTCCTCCAGCGGGTCCGGTCCGGCGTACGCCGCCTCGACGTGGACACTCTTGGTGACGTTGGCGCCGTAGAACTCCTTGAAGAAGCGCCACGGCGCGCCGATCTCCGTGCGGATCATCTTGTAATCGCCCAGGAGGGCGTTGTGGCCGTCCCAGCCTGGGTCCGTCAGCCAGTCGTAATGGAAGCGATCCAGCTCCCACAGGTGATGGTGGGTCTCGATGAACGGGATGCTGCGGTCGACTTCGGTCACGGGCGTCGTCCTCCTGGGCTGTCGTGGGGTGTGGGCGGGGTCACGTCATTACCCAGCCGCCGTTGATGTCGATGGTTGCGCCGTTGATGTAGGCCGCCTTTGCCATGGCCGACGCACAGCTGGGTCCGCGAGGTCGCTGTCATCGCCGGTCGCCTGGCTGGATCACGGGGAGTTCCGGCTTGGTCCGCCCGATCCGCTCGTACTCGCGCTCCGGGATCGCCTCGAGCGACTTCCAGACGGTCCAGGTGCACTGCTTTCGGGTGAGCGGATCCCCGTCACCGCGCCACAGCGGCGGGTCCACCGTCCGGATCGGGTGGCCCCAGCGCTCGGCCGGCAGGGTGGACAACGCGAGATTGCAGTGGGCGCAGTAGTAGCACACGCCGGTCTCGTTCCAGGCCCACGGATGGCGTTCCCGGGTGACCCCGAACTCGTACGGTGCGAGCACCCGCGACCCGGTGCCCTCGATCTCATCGCCCCGGACCTGGCGCCCACCGGAGCCACACGGGTCGAATCGCAGCTCCCAGCGGTCGTCGAACTCTTCGAGGCCCACGTCACCCCGCCGGCCCGGCCCGACCAGGTGCGCGCGCATCGCCTCGAGCGAGATGTACAGGTTGCGCACGAGCGTGTCCGCGTACGGCCGCAGGCGCACGTCGAAGGGCATATAGCGTTCCTGGATGTACGGCTCCAGGACGGATCGATAGCAGGGCTCCAGGGCGGCCTCCCCGAAGCGCCGTGCGACGAAGGCCAGAACGCCGGCCACCAGGTCGGCGTATCGATCGTGCAGCCGGCGCCAGTCGGCGAGGAGCGCCTCCAGCTCCGCCTCGGCGGCCGCGACGGGCAGCTCGTAGCTCCGGATGCCGTTGCCCAGGCGCCCGGCGGCCTCGCCGAGGACCCTCCAGCGAGCGGTCGTGTCGAGCGCGGTCCCGTCCGGCCAGGCGAGGAGCGTCCGGAGTCGGTCGATCTCGGTCTCGAGTTCGCTCTCGGCGACGCCGGCGCCCCGGAGCCAGTCCAGGAAGCCCGCCGTCCACACCTCGTAGATGACGTAGACGACCTTGGCCTCTTCCATGAAGTAGTCGACCAGCTGGGCCGCTGTCTCGCGCCGGCCCGCGGTCAGGCCGAAGACATCGCCGCCCTCGCGGAGGGCCTCCTGGATCTTGGTGACCGTCGAGACGCTCTGGTCCGCCCAGTCGCCGGTTCGGACGCGCTTGCCGATCTCGTCCGACCAGGTGAGGTGGGTCATCGACGATGCTCGAGACCGACCTAGCCGGCCGCGTGCGAATACCGCACGCGCACCTGGTCGAAGCCAACGGCGACGAGCAGCAGGACGCCGCCCGCGACGTCGATCCAGTAGGACGGGACCGCCAATTGGATGAGCCCGTTGCCTAGCACGCCCACGATGAGCACGGCGAGCGTGGTACCGACGATCGAGCCGCGGCCACCGGACAGGCTGGCGCCACCCAGCACCACTGCCGTGACGACCGACAGCTCGAGACCGATGCCCGCATTGGGCGAGGCGCTGCCGACCTGAGACACGAGGATCAATCCGGAGAGTCCAGCCAAGGCTGCCGACAGGATGAACGCGATGAAGATGGCTCGGTCCGTCCGGATGCCGGCCAATCGAGCCGCGGTGGGGCTGGCGCCGATGGCGTACATCGAGCGTCCGTAGGTGGTGTACCGAAGGAGGAAGAAGAACGCCACCACCACGGCGGCGAAGATGTAGACCGGGATCGGCAGCTCCAAGACACGGGCGGTGCCAAGCCATCCGAACTCCTCGAGGCGGACCGTCTGTCCGTCGCTCGCAACTTTCGTCAGCCCGCGAAGAATGGCCAACGTGGCCAACGTGGTGATCAGCGCGTTGATCCGGAAGAAGCTGACGCTCACCCCGTTCACCGCCCCGACGAGCAGCGCAGCAACTACTCCGGATAGGATCGCGACCCACAGCGGCAGACCTGGCGTGATCGGTGATCCTGAGGTCGATGCAGCGATGGCCACCACCATGGCCACGAATGCCGAAGAGGAGCCGACCGAGAGGTCGAACTGGCCACTGATAAGCAACAGCGTTGCAGGGCAGGCAACGATGCCGATGCGGGCCGTGTTCTGGAGGATATTGATGAGGTTCGCGCTGTTGAGGAAGTACTGCGACGTGATGGAGAAGAAGATCACCAGCACCGCCAGGACGGCAAACAGCACGCCGGTCTCTGGCAGGGAGACGCGCCGACGTGCGTCGGCTGTCCTCATCGTGGCCGCGACAGATGCCTCAATGGTGGTTGATCCCGTCTCCAATGGGTCAGGGGCGGCCCGCTCTGTCCCGCCGGAAAGCTCATCGTCTGCCATGCCTACCCTCCTGCGGCCGCCAGCAGCCGACCCGTGCTGATCTCGGGACCCGTCAGCTCGAGTGCTACGCGTCCTTTGCTCATGACATATGCCCGATCGGCGACCTGGACCGCTTCCTCGTAGTCGGATGTCACAGCCAGCACCGCCATACCCTGCGCCGCGAGTCCGCGAAGCGCGCGATAGATGTCCGCCCGGGCACCCACATCAACACCGCGTGTCGGCTCGATGAGTACGAGCACCCGCGAGTTGCGCTCCAGCCAACGCGCCAATAACACCTTCTGTTGGTTACCCCCAGACAGCGTCCCCATGGCCTGCTTGGGGTCATTGCGCGAGCGGATCGACAGTCGATCGCGCCACCGCTGGAAGGCAGCTGCCTCGACGCTGTCACGGATGACTCCGAACCGGGACAGGATGGGCCAGCTTGCGACTGCTACGTTCTCCGCCACGGGCCGGACGGCGAATGCGCCACCCGCCTTGCGGTCGGCCGGAAGGAAGCCGATACCCGCTGCAATGGCGCCGGATGGCCGATCGAACGTCGCGATCGTGCCCTGGACCTCGAGTGTGCCCCGATCGAGATGCCGTATCCCGAAGGCCGATTCGCCGACCTCCTCAGCACCCGAGCCCAGTTTTCCGAAGAGGGCCACGACTTCTCCTGGCCTAACCGTGACGTCCACACCGTCGAACGTCTCGCCCTGACCGGCGCCAGACCAGCGCAGGACCGGATCCTCGCCGAATGCGTGGGTAGGCGCCTCCGGACGTCCCACCTGTGCCATACGTCGTCCGATCATGGCTTCGATCATGCGCGGCCGGTCGGTCTCCTTTATGGACGTCAACAGCGACGTCGTTCCATCGCGCAGGACCTGCACCTGGTCAGCGATCGCCGTCACCTCGTCCAGGCGATGGGTGATGTAGATGATGGCCACGCCCTGATCACGCAAGCGCCGGATGAAGCGGAACAGCGTCTCCGCCTCATGGTGGGAGAGCGCAGCGGTCGGCTCATCGAGGATGAGCAGTCGGGCGGATCCCGAAAGGGATCTGGCGATCTCGACCATTTGGCGCTCGCCGACACGCAATGTACCCACCAGGCGATCCACGTCCAGCTCGACGCCGAGCTGGTCAAGGATGGTGCGGGCCCGCTGGCGCATGGCACGCCAGGACACGAGTCCGTATCGGTTGGGGATGCGTCCGAGGGAGATGTTCTCGGCGACTGTCAGCGTCGCTGCGTCCTGGAATTCCTGGAAGATGATGGCGACGCCA
>JACCVB010000074.1 GCA_013698385.1 Chloroflexota bacterium | reverse complement strand
CGCCGGCATGATCACGAAGCTCAACGAGCTGGGCGAGATGGCCGGTGACCTGGCGTTCATGCCAGGCCAGCAACATTGCTTCGACATCCGGAAAGTACTTGTAGAGCGTCGCCCGTCCGATGCCGGTTTTCTGGGCGATCTCGGACATCGTTACCGCCCGCAGTCCGTGCGCGGCCACGAGCGCCGCTGTGGCGTCGAGGATGGCGTCGCGCACTTCGCGGCGGTGTGTATCGATCGTCTCGCTCCACAGTTTCGGCACACGTCCAATATACACTACGGACCAAGCATATACAGCACGCCTTGACACCGACACCGTGTATCGATACGCTCGGCCCGATGAACGAAAGCCGTGAGAACCAGCTGGCCTGGAAGAGCCGCGATCGCCTCGTGGGGCGTCTCGACCAGATGGTCGATTCCGGTCGGCTGACCGACGACGAAGCCGAGCGACTCCGCGCGGCCGGCGAGCCAGGCGAGTTCGACGACGTGCTCCGGGATATCCGCGTCAGGCATGCGGCGGCGAACCTGGGTGCGGCGGTCACGGGCGGCAGCCTGACCCAGGAAGAGGCCGACGGTTTCCTTGAGCGTCTGCGGATCGGGGACCACTCGCGTTCCCTCAGGGCTCGCCTACGCGATCTCCGCCCAGGCGGTTCCGCCCGCGCACCTGGGCGCGCAGCTACAAGCGCCACTCGCAACAGAGGAGGAGACGCGCATGGCTGACCCGACCGGCGACCCCGCCACCCGCGACCGTCCCGGGACGCCGACCTGGGTGAAGGTGCTAGGGATCGCCGCCCTCGTCCTGGCGCTGCTTGTCGCCGTGCTGATGCTCGTCAGCGGCGGGCAGCACGGCCCCGGTATGCATGCACCCTCGGGCGGGGCCGGTGGCCAGACACCGCCCTCCAGCGGACCGGCGAACGCCGGTAGGGTAGGCGAGCCAGCCTCTGCAACCGACGCGGCCCGCACGGTCGCGGTCACGACCCTCGACACGATGGTCTTCGAGCCGGGCACGATCGAGGTGGCGGCGGGAGAGGTGGTCACGTTCGTCGTGACCAGCAACGGTCAGGCTGCCCACGAGTTCACCCTCGGCGACGCCGCGATGCACCAGGAGCGCGCCGCCGCCATGGCCCACGACCTTCCCAACAGCATCACGCTCCAGCCCGGCGAGACGAAGGAGCTCACCTGGCGGTTTGGCGACGCCGCAACGCTCGAGTACGGCTGCCACGAGGCGGGCCACTACGAGGCCGGGATGAGGGGCCGGATCACGGTTGGCTGACGCACGTATCACCGAGGCCGAAGCGCGATGATCATGCCACCCCGCCTGCGCAAGTTCGCCCTCGCGGCTCATCTCACTCATGCTCACCGTCGTTGCGACCCTCGTCCTGCTGTCGGAAGCCAGCCTCATCGGTCGGATGGCGGCTACCGCCGCCGATCCAACGACGCCGGACGATGTGCTCTTTGCCCTGCCGCCCACGCTGGTCCATTCAGTCGGCGGCCTCCTGGTGTTGCTCGTGGTCCAGGTCCTCAACGTGTACAAGCCCCAGGGCCTGACGCCGTATGGGTGGCGTAAGCAGCAGGAGGATCGTCAGCGTTACGAGCAGCGGCCGGTGGGCGTCCGGTAGATGCAGCCAGTGGTCTGGTTGGACCGCCCTGGTTTCGTGGAGACTCTGGTGTGCCCTCCCTTTCGTGGAGTCGGATAACTGGAATCATGCTGCCGTCCACAGGAGGCAGCCATGGGAAGGCGAGGGTATCCACCCGAGTTCCGTCGACGCGCGCTCGACCTGCTCGCGGCCGGTCGGCGGGCGACCGATCTGGCCCGCGACCTGGGCGTCAGCTCGCAGACCCTCTATCTCTGGCGCCATCAGGAGCAGATCGACCGGGGCCTCATCGCCGGCCTGACATCGACGGAGCGGACCGAGCTGGCAGCCGCCAAGCGGCGGATCCGCGAGCTCGAGGCGGAGCTCGAGATCCATCGCCGGGCGTCCGAGCTCCTGGTGGACCGCAGCGACCCAAAAGGCGGTTCGCGGCGATCGCGCTGATCGTCGCGGATGGCCGCTGGGTGAAGCTTGCCTGCCGCGTGCTCGCGGTGTCCGAGTCCGGCTTCTACGCTCAGCGCGATCGGCCGCCCTCGGCCCGAGCGATTCGCCATGCCGCGCTGACCGATCTCATCGGCCGGGTCCACCTCGACAGCCGCGGCACGTACGGCGCGCGGCGGGTGCACGCCGAGCTCACGCTGGGCCACGGGCTCGTCGTGGGCCACAACGCGATCGAGCTGCTCATGCGCCGAGCCGGGCTCGCCGGCGTGTCCGGACGTCCGCGCTTCCGTCGCATTCCGAATGTCGCTACGGCCTCCGACCTCGTCGAACGGCAGTTCGGGCGGGACGAGCCCGACCGGCTGTGGGTCACCGACATCACCGAGCACCCGACCCGCGAGGGCAAGCTGTACTGCGCGGTCGTCCTCGACGTCTGGAGCCGGCGGGTCGTCGGCTGGTCGATCGATGCGTCGCCCACTGCAGCGCTCGTGACGAATGCCCTGGGCATGGCGATCGACCAACGCGGACCTGCCGGAACCGTGATCCACTCCGACCAGGGGACCCAGTTCACGTCCTGGGCGTTCACCCGCCGGGCGATCGACTCAGGGCTCCTGCCCAGCATGGGCTCCGTCGGGAGCTGCTACGACAATGCGATGATCGAGTCGTTCTGGAGCCGGATGCAGGTTGAGCTCCTCGACCGCCGCCACTGGCGGACCCGGGTCGAGCTCGCCAACGCGATCTTCGAGTACCTCGAGATCTTCCACAACCGCCAGCGCCGCCACTCGGCCCTTGGCATGCTTACGCCGATCGAGTTCGAGACTCGGCATCAGACCGAGACGGTGGCGTGATGATCCAGAATCTCGACTCCACGAAACCCGGGGCAGGCCAAGAGTCTCCACGAAACCCAGTACGGTTCAATACGTCGATCAGTGCCTTTCCCCGGGTCCCAACTGTGACGCGCATCCGGGGATCTCGCCGTGGTTCGTGGTGGTCCCGGCGATGACCCTCTGGGTCGTCGCGGGGATCGACATCGCTCGAACAAGATGCACCGGGTAGGTCATCGGCTATCGGGGGCCGGTCACCAACGCAGCTCATTCACAGGCTCTAAGTCCAACCCGGCGGCGCACGCCCGCCTATTCGTGCCTAGATCTCGGCCCCGTCGCCCCAGATGCCCCACCAGGCTGCGGGCGCCCGCATCGCGCGTGTCGCGTTGTCGGACATAGAAAAAGCGCCCGGAGAGCTGGGGGGACCTACTCCGAGCGCTTGGTGCGTGAATGCCGGGTGCCCGGTTAGACCTCGACCGGGAGCGGGTAGACGTCGTCGGCAGGATGTCCTGCGCGCTCGTGGATGCGTCGGACGGCATCGGCGCTGGGAGCTTCGGCCAGGCAGAACACCATGCCGCTGTCTGGATCAGCCCAAGCGTGCTGGAAATCGACCCCTTCGTCGCCCTGGATGTCGACGTCAGCCTGATGCGCTTCCTGGAGGGCCTCGGCCGTGATGCCCTTCATGCTCCGATGGACGTCCATGAACTTCGCCATCTTGACTCCTCTCGATGGGGGCAGTCCCCAGGGGCTTCCGTGACCCGCCATACGTTACTCCCCGCCTGTCGTCGCCGCGCGTCGATCGCGTCTCAGGGCGGCTACCTGAAGAGGCGTCGACCGCCAGGCGAACGCCGACGCTGGATTCTCACGCCGGTGGTGTTTCGGATGTTTCCGGGACCGCGCCAGGGTTGCCGCGATAGGCGACGACTTCGATCCGTTCAAGGGTGACGAGGCCGTCCGCCACCATCACCTCGAGTTCCGGGAGGATCTCGCGGATGCGGTCCTCTCGATCGACGACCTCGATCAGGATCGGCAGATCCTCCGACAGGCGAAGCAATCGGCTGGTATGGAGCTGGGCATTCGCACCGAACCCTTCGATGCCGCGGAAGACGGTCGCGCCCGCGATCCCGCGCTCGCGCAGCAACGTGACGATCGCCTGGTACAACGGGTGGCCGTCCGTTCGGTCCGCATCGCCGATGTAGATCCGGACGAGGAGCGCCGGCCCTTCGATCCCTTTCATGCCAGCCTCCCGAGGGTCAGTCCGATGACCACCGCCACGAGCCCGACGATCGTCGAGCCGGCCAGGTTGGCGAGGGCCAGGGTGATGGCTCCTGATTCGGCAAGACGCCACGATTCAAGCATGT
>JACCVB010000072.1 GCA_013698385.1 Chloroflexota bacterium | reverse complement strand
ACGCGCTACGCGCGAAGCAGGTCGAGTGCCGTGTCGGTCGTGATGCCGAGCGCGATGTGCCCCGCCAGGCCACGCAGGTGCGTCTCGGTCGGGTACGCATCCACTGGGCCGGCGATCCCGAGTCGAGTCGCAAGGTATTCGTCGTTGATGGCCCACAGCAGGAACCCGTAGACGAGCCCGTTGCCCGCTCCCAGGAAGGGGATGCGGTTCCGGAGCAGCGCATAGAAGGCGCCGGGCATGACACCCAGGCCATAATGGATACCCTGCTGGAGCTTGGCCCGCTGATCGGCATCGGGAGTCCAGGCGAGCTGCTCGCTGACGAGATCGATGAAGTTGTCGACACTCGACTTGCCGTGCGGCTGGGCAGCCTTCTCCCGGGCCGCCTCGACCTTGGATTGATCGGCCATCAGCCCGGTCGTCAGGGCGTCCATCACCCACGTTGCCACGCCACCGGCGGCAGCACCCCGAATCATCGTTCCGATCATCTGGCGATGGTGGGTCGCGCGACGCATGCGGCGTCCGTCACGTCGCCTCGCGACCACCTTGCAAGCCGATTGCAGAGTTGGTCAGGCGCGACCGTCGCGTTCGTCATCGCGCCGCCCCCAGCGCTCCGCGGTCAGGCCGACCACACCGCTACCGCCGCCGCCGTCCAACCGCACGAGCCGACCCGTCATCCAGTCGGCGTACCACGGTGACCACGTCCGCGCGCCACCGTCGTGGTACTCCGCGTACGAGGCCCCGAATGGTGCCTCGGATGGATCCCTCGCAGAGGTGAAGTCGCCGGCGTCATGGAGGCTCGGCAGCTCGGCCTCGGACAGGCCGCGCGCACGGTAGACGGCCTCCACCTGGTGGAGCCATTCGTGGATGTAGCCTTGGGCCGGATCCGGGTCGGTCGCGAGCGTGCGCCAGTGGTCGGTCGAGATCGACGAGAAGCCGGCGCCAAACGTCGCGTCGGACGGGCCGAGCGTGCAGCCCCAGCCGCATTGCGGCACGTTCGGATCGCCCGGCCACAGAGCGAACACGGAGTCATAGCTGGCCCCAGTCTCGGCCACCTCGGTCAGTTCTGGGCGGACCTCCCTCGGTCCGACCCACCAGCGGCCGCCACCGCTCGATGACAGGCTGCCGATCGGTCGACGCACCTGGACGACATCGAGCGGGTCCAGCGTCGCGAGGGCGTCGCTCCACGTCAGGATCGTCGCCGGCAGCGACTCGATGACCGCGGTCACCGCGGCGCGCTCATCTCGAGCCATGACCCGACGCGCCCGCTTTCGGCCAAGGCCGGAGCCGTAGCGGGCGTCCAGTACCGGGTAGACAAGGACGAGCGTCCGCCAGGGCTGGGTCATCCGCCCGAGCGTACCCGCACGGACGAGCGGCTGCTAGCATCGCGGTCGTGAAGACCCCGGGCCCGCTCGTCGGCGTCGACTGGCTGAGCGATCACCTGACGGACACGGATCTCCGCCTCGTCCATGTGTCGCCCGATCGGCGCGTCTACAACAAGCGCCACTTACCGGGCGCGACCTATAGCGACTTGCACAAGGAACTCGCGCTCAAGGGCACGGCGCCCGAAACCGGCGACGCCGAGCGCGAATGGCTCGTCCCGACGCGGGAACAGGTCGAAGGCGTGCTCCGCCGGTGGCGGGTGGGCAAGGGCGATCGGGTCGTCCTGTATGACGACATCGGCCAGAATCGCCAGGCCATCCGCGGGTACTGGCTGCTTCGCCTCTATCGATTCCCGCGCGAGCGCCTGCACATCCTCGACGGCGGCATCGAAGCCTGGCGGCGCGCCGAACGACCGACCACGGCGGAGCCGCCCGAGGCCGACCTGGCCGACGGGCTGCGCAAGCCGGTGACGCTCGGCGGGAGCGACGACACCCTCATCGCCACGTACGAGGAGGTCCTCGCCTGGAGCCGCGAAGCCGCCAAAGGTCCAGACGCGCCCACCCGGATCCTCGACGTGCGGACGGCCGGCGAATTCGTCGGGGCGGACGTGCGGGCGCGGCGCGGCGGCCACATCCCGGGCGCTCGGCAGCGCCTGTTCAGCGACCTGCTCACGGACGAGGGCACGTTCCGGCCCCTGGACGAGATGGTCGCCCTGGTCCGGGCCAGCGGCGTCGAGCCTGGTGAGGTCCGTGCCGTGTACTGCCAGGGTGGGGTTCGCGCCGCGCTGGCGTGGTTCGTGCTGCATGAACTGGCCGGCTTCGACGAGGTCCGCAGCTACGCCGGCTCGTGGGAGGACTGGGGCAACCGCGAGGACAGCCCGATCGAGCGTCCGTAGGCCCGCCGGGGGTTGCGCGCCCCCACGCGTCGCCGATACGGCTCCGCCTGCGGTATCCTTCCGACCGGTCGCCCTCGCGCGACCCCCGCGGGTCCCACGCCCGCGCCTTCGCTCCGGCGTAGCTCAGTGGTAGAGCGGGCGGCTGTTAACCGCCATGTCGTAGGTTCGAATCCTACCGCCGGAGCCAAATCCTCGATCAAACCGGGCGCTCTATACGCCTCCCGGCGACTGCATTGCACTGGCGCCACAGGGTCGGTGACTGATTCGGTGACTACAGTCCTCAACCGGCGATCGCAAGCTCCAGCAGGTCGACCGCCTCTCTTCGCTGTGAGGCCGACACATGGCCGTACACCTCCATCCAGGATCACCTCTACGAGGGACGTATCGAAAGGTCCCTGAAGACTCTGAGCTTGACACCCACCGTGACAACCACGGCGCGTCATGCCAGCGCAGTTGGGGGTCGGCCCGGTGCCATCCCTTGCCGCGAGACGAGGAGAAGGATGGCTGGCGAGGAAGGATTCGAACCTTCGATCTCCTGATCCAGAGTCAAGCGATCTGAATCGGGCTCGCGAGCCGTTTTCTGTGCTCAGCCCGACGTCCAACGCCGTCTGTTTTGCGATGGAGTCTGGTCAGGTGAGTCACCAAATGGCGACTGTCAATGAACTGCGGCGCGGAGTACCGCGCGGCGAGTCTGGTGTTCAGTTCACCGTTGCGCGCGCGCACCGCAAACCGGTCGAATCCAAGCGGCGGACTCGTCACGACCGTCCAGCACGCCCATACTTCAGCGATCCTTGGAAACCATTCTCGAAGCTGGCCCTTCTGGCAGAACGACCGATGAGGGCGTGTAGAGGTGTTGTCATGCGACGTCTGATCAGCGCTTTCTCGGTGGCCGCCCTCCTTGTCGGCGGCGCGTTCGGCGGAACTGCAGCGGCCAAGTCATTCCCCGGGGTCATCGCCCTGCCGGGAGCGACCTCTGCCGAGGGCATCGCCACCGGCATCGGATCGAGCTTCTTCGCCGGCGACCTGCTCCAGGGCGACATCTATCGAGGTGACCTCCGCTCGGGCTCGGCCTCGCTGTTTGTGGACGCACCCGGCGGCCGGATGGCCTTTGGCATGAAGGTGGACGTCCCTCATAACCTGCTCTTCGTGGCGGGCGGTTTCACCGGTCAGGCGTATGTGTACGATGCGCGGACGGGCGCGGACGTCGCTGTCCTCGGGCTGGCCAATCCAGCACTCGGGACGCTGATCAACGACGTGGTC
>JACCVB010000347.1 GCA_013698385.1 Chloroflexota bacterium | reverse complement strand
CCCACGCTGCGCCGCGAGACGCAGCTGGCCCTGTATCGGCGCGCCCTCGAACACATGCCGGGCGGCACGGATTCGAACTTCCGGGCATGGGGCGAGAGCACGATCTACGTGGACCGGGGCAAGGGCGGCATGGTCTGGGACGTGGACGGCAACGAGTACGTGGACCTGCGCATGGGCTACGGCCCGGTGATCTTGGGCCACGGCGACGAGCGGGTCGACGACTACGTCAACGAGCGGATGCGCCGGGGCGTCAGCTTCAGCCTGACCAGCGAGGATGAAGTTCGGGCGATGGAGCTCGTGTGCGAGCTGACCGGCTGGGTGGACAAGGCGCGCATGACCGTGTCCGGCACGGAAGCGACGATGCACGCGATGCGCATCGCTCGGGCCTATACCGGTCGCGAGAAGATCGTGAAGTTCGAGGGCCAGTATCACGGGGTCCACGACTACGCCCTGATCAGCGTCGGTCCCGACGACATGTCAGAGCTCGGCGATCCCGATGCCCCGGTGGCGCTCGCCTGGGGTCGTGGGATCCCGGGGGCCGTCGCGGATACGATCATCCCCGCGCGCTACAACCGGATCGAGCCGCTCCGCCGGTTGTTCGAGCAGCGTGGCGAGGAGATCGCCGCGATCATCGTGGAGCCCGTCCTCGGTAACGCCCAGGGGATCATGCCCCAGGCCGGCTTCCACCAGGCGATGCGTGCCCTGACCGAGGAATTCGGGATCCTGCTCATCTTCGACGAGGTCAAGACCGGGTTCCGCTTCGCAAGGGGAGGCGCGGCGGAGTTCTTCGGCATCAAGCCCGATCTCGGCACGTTCGCCAAGGCGATGGGCAACGGCTACCCCGCGGCGGCGTTCGGCGGTCGGGCCGAGATCATGGACATGCTGCCGGACAAGGTCAGCCACGGCGGGACGTACGCCGGCAATCGGGTGGCTGCTGCGGCGGCGGTCAAGTCCCTCGAGATCATCCGCGACACGAACGCCCTGGACACCATCCACGCCACGGGCCGGACGGTCCAGAACGGGCTCAAGGAGATCCTCGACCCGGTCGGTCTGCCCTATCACTTCACCGGGCACCCGAGCATGTTCGGGATCATGTTCCGTGAAGAGGAAGCCACGGAGTACCGCGACTGGTCCACGACCGACCACGAGCTGTACGACGCGATCGCGATCGGGATGCACGCTCGCGGCGCGATGCCCGAGCCGGACTCGCGCGAACCCTGGTTCATGTGCGAGGCCCACGCCGATGCGGACATCATCGACCGGGTCCTGACCGCCTTCTCCGATTCGCTCGACGCGGCCCTTGAGGATCGTGCACACCGTCACCCCGCGCCGACGCCCCACGGCGGCATGTCCTCGCCCGGCGCCGGCTGAGCGGACGGCAGGCACCGTGGTCCTCGACAGCAACGCGGTCCGCTCGGTCGATCGCGCGGCGGCGCTGCTGATCGCGCTGGGCGACTCGCCCGGCGAAGCCGGCGTCACCGAACTCGCGCGGCGCCTGGGCCTGCACAAGTCGACCGCGTCGCGGCTGCTCGGCACGCTCCAGAAGCGGGGCCTCGTGGAGCAGGACGGCGAGACCGGCAAGTACCGGCTCGGGCTCGCCGTCATCCGCCTGGCCCAGCGCGCGGAGCGCAGCCTGGACCTCGGAGGGATCGCCGCTTCGGACCTGGAGCGCCTGGCGCGCCTGACCCACGAGACGATTGGGGTGGGCGTCCTGGATGGCGATTCGCTCATGACGGTCGCCCAGGCCGACGGTCCCAACCTCGTCGCGGTGGGGGACTGGACCGGTCGTGCGACGCCACTTCATTGCGTCGCCTCGGGCAAGGTCCTGCTGGCGTCGCTGGCCGAGCGTGATGTGCTGCGAATCGTCCGACGCGGTCTGCTCCGGTGTACGGATCGGACGATCGTCGAGCTGGAGCCGCTGCTGGAGGAGCTGGCCCGGATACGGCGGCGGGGCTACGCGACGGCCATCGGGGAGTACGAGCCGAGCCTCAACGCGGTGGCCGCCCCGATCCACGACGCCCGCGGGAACGTGATCGCCGCAGTCGACGTCTGGGGGCCGGCGTTCCGGCTCACGCCGCGCCGATTCCCCGAACTGGGCGTCCAGGTTCGCGAAACGGCCGCGGCGATCACGGTCCGCCTTGGCGGGAACGCCCCCGAACGCGAGCCCGGCCCGGTCCCCGCGACGGCCTGACCGGACGTTCGGCTGCGGCGCGGCCGGCACGTCAGCGTCTGACACACGGGGTGGGTATCGGACAACGGGCGCGCCCGCGGGGCCGCCCGCCGCCGACTGGATCGGCCCGTTACGCTTGGCCCATGCCGGACTTCGACAAACCACCGTGGAGCGGATCGATCGCCTTCCTGTGGGCG
The DNA here is from genome assembly GCA_013698385.1 of Chloroflexota bacterium. Taxonomy (GTDB): domain Bacteria; phylum Chloroflexota; class Limnocylindria; order Limnocylindrales; family CSP1-4; genus SPCO01. Next base: position 3,535 of record JACCVB010000347.1, on the reverse strand, counting down.
GACGTGCTGCCGCTACTGCTGGTCGTCATCGTGGCCCTCGTGGCGATTCGGCTGGCGGGCATCTTCGTGCACGGCATCGTCAAGGCCCTGCTGGACCGCGAGGCCACGGAGGGCACGGCCCAGGAACTGAGCGCGGTCGAGCTCAAGAAGCGGATGGATACCCTCGACCAGCTGGCCACGAACGTGATCCGGGCGTTCATCGTCGGGATCGCGGCGTTGATGGTCCTGGGCAAGCTCGGGCTCGACATCGGGCCCGCGGTGGCGGGACTCGGGGTCATCGGCATCGCCGTCGGGTTCGGTGCCCAGACCTTGGTCCGGGACTACCTGAACGGGTCGCTCATCCTGGTCGAGAACCAGTTCGGCAAGGGCGACGTCGTGCGCATCGCCGGGGTCGCCGGCACGGTCGAGGACTTCAACCTGCGGCGAACGACCATCCGCGACATCGACGGCGCGGTTCACACCGTCCCGAACGGCGAGATCAAGGTGGCCAGCAACCTGACCCGGGTCTGGGCCCGCATCAACCAGGACGTGACGGTGGTCTACGGCACGGACATGGATCGGGCGATCGAGGTCGTCGATGAGGTCGGCCGGGTGATGGCCGGCGATCCGGTCTGGAAGCGCCGCATCCTGGAAGCGCCGCGCGTCGAGCGCGTGGAGGCCCTGGGTGAATACGGGGTGACGCTCAAGATCCTGGGCTCCGTTCGCGCCTCGGAACATTGGGCCGCCGCCGGCGAATTCCGGAAGCGCCTGCTTGCGGCACTCGGGGCCAACGGGATCGAGATGCCGCGGCCGCAACGGGTCGTGCTTGCCCAGGATCCGGGTGGTCGCGCCGCGGCGGATCTCAGCCCGCTCCCCCTGGCGCCCGCTCCGGATCAGGACGACCTTGCCGCCGACACTGACTGAGCCAGCGACGATTCGCGGCCCATCATCGCGCGGTAGGATGTCCGCGCCAGCCCGCTGACATCGAGGGTGCCCCGCGTGACCGCCGAGCCGACGCCCACACCGCCCGATCCCTCGACGCCGGGTTCCTCCCCGGAGATCGAGGATCTCTTCGCGGAGCATCGGACCTTCCCACCCGACCCCGCGTTCACGGCACAGGCCAACGCGACGGCAGACCTCTATGCGGAAGCCGAGGCGGATCCCGAAGCGTTCTGGGCACGGCTCGCCCGCGAGCGGATCGACTGGGTGCAGGATTTCCACACGACCCTGGAGTGGGACCTGCCCTTCGCGAAGTGGTTCGTCGGGGGCAGGTTGAACATCGCCTACAACTGCGTCGACCGGCATGTGGAACGAGGTCTCGGCGACAAGGTCGCGTACCACTGGATCGGGGAACCCGGCGACACGCGGACGATCACCTACGCGGACCTGCTGCGCGAGGTCAGCAGGACGTCGAATGCGCTCCTGGAACTGGGCATCACGACCGGCGATCGAGTCGCGATCTACATGCCGATGATCCCGGAACTGCCCATCGCGATGCTGGCCTGCGCCCGGATCGGCGCGCCCCACACGGTCATCTTCGGTGGTTTCAGCGCGGAGGCCCTCAGCGACCGGATCAACGACGCGCAGGCCAAGCTCGTCATCACCGCCGACGGCGGCTGGCGGCGCGGCAAGGCGACGGCCCTCAAGCCGGCCGTGGACGAGGCCCTCGCCAGCACCCCCACCATCGAGCACACGCTCGTCGTCCGGCGGGTCGGCGACGCGCTCGACGGCGGGACCGCGATGGTGGACGGCCGTGACGTTTGGTGGCACGACATCGTCGATCGCCAGTCGGACCGGCACGAACCGGTGCCGCTGGACAGCGAGCACCTCCTCTACCTGCTCTACACCTCGGGCACGACGGCCAAGCCCAAGGGCATCGTCCACACGACCGCCGGCTACCTGCTCGGCGCGAGTTACACCCACGAGATGGTCTTCGACCTCAAGCCCGACGACGTCTACTGGTGCGCCGCCGACGTCGGCTGGGTGACCGGGCACAGCTACATCGTGTACGGCCCGCTGGCCAACGCGGCCACCTCCGTCCTGTATGAGGGCACGCCGGACTCCCCGTCCTGGGAACGCTGGTGGCAGATCATCGAGGACTACAAGGTCACCATCCTGTACTGCGCTCCGACCGCCATCCGGGCGCACATGAAGCAGGGTCCGCAGTACGCCCAGGCCCACGACCTTTCGTCACTGCGCGTGCTCGGCTCGGTCGGCGAGCCGATCAACCCGGAGGCCTGGTCGTGGTACCGCGAGCACGTCGGCGGCAACCGGGCCCCGATCGTGGACACGTGGTGGCAGACCGAGACCGGCATGATCATGATCACGCCGCTCCCCGGGGTCACGACCACGAAACCCGGCAGCGCGACCTTTCCGTTCCCAGGGATCGGCGTGGACGTCATCGATGCCGATGGCGCCAGCGTGCCGCTGGGCAGTGGCGGGTTCCTGGTCCTGACCCGTCCATGGCCGGCGATGCTCCGCGGCATCTACGGCGATCCCGAGCGCTACCACGAGACGTACTGGAGTCGCTTCCCGGGACGCTACTTCGCGGGCGACGGAGCCAAGCGCGACAAGGACGGCTACCTCTGGCTGCTCGGCCGCGTGGACGACGTGATGAACGTGTCTGGCCACCGGATCTCCACGATCGAGGTCGAGTCGGCGCTGGTCGATCACCAGTCGGTCGCCGAGGCGGCGGTCGTCGGTCGGACGGACCCGATCACGGGTCAGGCGATCTTCGCGTTCGTCATCCCCAAGATCGGGGTGGACGCCTCGGAGGCCCTCGGCCGGGAGCTGCGTGAGCACGTGGCCAAGGTCATCGGGCCGATCGCCAAGCCCAAGTTCCTGATGTTCACCCCGGACCTGCCCAAGACCCGCTCGGGCAAGATCATGCGCCGCCTGCTGCGCGACATCGGGGAGGGGCGCACCCTGGGCGACACGACGACCCTCGCGGACTCGGGGATCGTCGAAGCGATCCGGGCGAACTCGGGCGCGGCGGAGGACTAGATGCCGTTCGATTTCCTGAGACGTAAAGGCCCGGGTGCCGGCGCCGCGGGCGAAGGCGCTGACGGCCTGGCGGGCGTCGGAACCCGGGGCGTGCCCTTCGACGGCCTGACCGAGGAGTGGCGGATCATCGGCACCATGGAGATCTCGAACCGGTTGTCCGACGTTCTGAACAAGCGCGAGGTGATCGCGATCAGCGATGTCCAGTGGACGCCGATCGAGGTCGAGGAACCATTCACACCGGCACCCGGGCTCAAGTCCATCGATCCCTATGACCTGATCATCGTGATGGCCGGGGCTGCGACGCAGCCACCCCTGACCGAGAGCGAACGAGCCGCCTACAAGGTCCACAAGGTCGGCTTCGACGTCGCGCTTGGTCGCGCGGCGGTCGGCGGGTACGATAGAGCGGTCATGGACCCCCTCGATCGACTCGGCCGGCCCCTTCGCGACCTGCGCATCTCCGTGACGGATCGATGCAACTTCCGCTGCACCTACTGCATGCCCAAGGAGATCTTCGGGCGGGACTACGCCTTCCTTCCCAGGGATCAGGTCCTGA
>JACCVB010000346.1 GCA_013698385.1 Chloroflexota bacterium | reverse complement strand
TCGCGTTCGGCGAGCTCCGCTTGGAGCGCGTGATGCTCGACACTGACGCCGAAAACCATCGAGCCCAGGCCGCGTATCGCAAGGCGGGCTTCGTCGTCGAGGGGCGGCGGCGCCGCCACTGGTTCGGGGACGGGGCCTACGGCGACGATCTCTTGATGGCCTGCTGCGCGACGAGTGGCTGGCGTTGCCCCGGCTCAAGAGCTGGGATCTGATGGCCCGGGCCATCGAGACGGAAGGCGTGGTCGACGAGGATTGAGGTCCGTGGCGGCTGATCGGGGTGCCCGACCTTCGCTGGGCGCCCGGCGCACGGCCACGCGACTACCGGCCCACGAGCCGCGCCACGACCGGAATGAGCCGCTCCACCCAGCGGGCGTACTGGGCGCCGCTCGGGTGCAGCCCGTCGTTGGCGACGAGCGATCGGTCCGAAGCCGCCTCCCGGGAGATGTCGAAGATGTCCACGAAGGCGATTCCGCGCTCCCCGGCAAGTCGCGCCATGATCGCGTTGTTCGCTGCGATGCCCGCGCTCTGGCGGGACGGATCGCCGTAATCCGCGCCGGCCGGCGTGACCGTGTAATCCGGGATCGCCACCGCCACGATCCTCCGGGCGGGCAGCCGAGCCAGCAGCGTGTCCAGGATCACGACCACGTTCGCCTCATACCGCTCCGCCGGTACGCCCTGGACGACGTCATTGACCCCGATGAGCACGGTCACGAAGTCGGGCGCCAGGGCGTCCAGCGCCGGCAGCTCGTCGCGGATCAGGTCGCCCGAGGTATAGCCGTTGACGCCTTGGTTGGACACCAGCGATAGCCCGGGCGAAGGATCGCCGAGCGCCTCGACGAGCTGGTCAGGGAACCGCTCGGCCTGCGCCACGGACGTCCCGATCGTGTACGAGTCGCCAAGGGCCACGTAGCGCAGCCCCTCCCCCAGGGCGATGGACGGGCCTGCCGACGCGGATGGCAGGAACGCCGAGGTCGCGCCCGGGCCGCTCACCGCGCAACCCGCCAGTAGCGAGACCAACAGCGTAAGCGCGGTGACAAGCACCCGACCCTCAGCGCGCGGCCGCGCCGACACGGGCCACGGCCTCGATCAGCAGGTCGATGAACGGGTCCCGGTCGACTTCAAGGCCAACGTCGGCGTTGGCCGAGAGACCGGTCAGGCCGTGCAGATCGACCACGGTCCGGCCGCGCGTGAGCTCGCTCACACGCTCCACCTCTACGCGGTACGACTGACTTTTGACCAGCTCCGGGACGGCCAGGTGCGCGACCACCAGGGCGTCATGGATCGGCGAGCCGTCCCAGCCGTAGCGCCGCCGATGGAACTGCCCGAAGTAGCGCAACAGGTCGGCGAAGACCGTCGCGACCTGCGTCCCGGAAGCCTCGAGGCGGACGACGTCGGCCTCCGTGAACAGGGCCTGATGCGTCGCGTCCAGCGTCATGAGCGTGATGGGCCGACCGCACTCGAGCACGATGTGAGCCGCCTCCGGGTCCTGCCAGATGTTGAACTCGGCCGAGGCAGTGGCATTCCCTTCGGTGATCGCGCCGCCCATGACCCGGATGCTATGGATGCGCTCGAGCACCTCTGGGTAGATCCGTACAAGCAGGGCGATATTGGTCAACGGGCCCACGGCCGCGATGACGACGGGCGCCGACGCGGCCAGCACCGTCGTTCGCAACAACTCCAGGGCACCCTCGGGCCGGACGTCGCAGGCGGGTTCGGGCAGGGCGGCGCCTTCCAGGCCGCTCGCGCCGTGGACGTCTTCGGCGACGTGCAGGGACCGCAGAAGCGGCCCGACCGCGCCGGCGGCCACCGGGATCTCGGTTCGGCCGACGAGAGTCAGCACCCGACAGGCGTTGCGCGTCGTCTCGGCCAGGCCCGCGTTGCCGGCGACCGTCGTGATGGCCAGCAGGTCGAGCTCAGGGCGCGCCAGTGCCACCACGATGGCCAGCGCGTCGTCATGGCCCGGGTCGCAGTCGAGGATGAGCGGGATGCGTGCGGCCATGGTCCGAGAGTATGCGCGACACTTGGATCTTGCGGTACGATGCGCCATCGTCGGGCCGCGGAGACGCGGTCCGCTCGTTCCCGCGTCGCTCGTCGTCGCCACGATGGCCGGAGCGGCCAGGTTTGCAGGAGGACACATGCACAAGCGACTCGGCCTGACCCTGTTCGCGGGGCTCGCCATCTTCATCAGCGCCTGCTCCGGTGGCGGCGCAACGAGTGCCCCAGCCAGCGCTGCATCCGCGGCCCCGTCGACCGAAGCATCGGTCGCGCCGTCCAGCGAGGCGTCGGCGCCGGCATCGGCCGAAGCTTCGACCGAGCCTTCGACCGCGGCATCCACCGAGCCATCGACCGCGGCATCCACCGAACCTTCGACCGCGGCATCGCCGTCGGCCGAGACCGTCACCTGCACGACCAAGGTCAAGGTCGGGCTCGTCACCGACGTCGGACGGGTCAACGACAAGGGCTTCAACCAGTCGGCGTTCGAAGGCATGAAAGCCGCAGAAGCGGCAGCGCCGACCTGCTTCGAGACCGACTTCGTCGAGACCCAGAGCCAGTCCGATTACCCCTCGAACATCGCGGGCTTCACGGACAGCGGCTCGAACGTCGTCATCGGCGTCGGCTTCCTGCTCGGCGACGCGTTGGGCGACGCGTCCAAGGCCAACGCGGATACCAAATTCATCTCCGTCGACGGCCTCCCAGGTAAGGGCCACGACGAGAGCTGGATGACCAACGGAGAGTCGCTCTTCTTTGCCGAAGATCAGGCCGGTTACATGGCCGGTGTCCTCGCGGCATCCCTGTCCAAGTCCGATCATATCGGCGTCGTCGGCGGCCTCGTCGTCGTCCCGCCAGTGGAGCGCTTCGTCGAGGGCTACATCGACGGTGCGAAGTCGGTCAAGCCGGCGATCGTGGTCGACTTCGTATACACGACCTCGTTCGTCGACCCGCCACAGGGCAACAGCGCGGCCAAGCAGATGATCGACAAGGGTGCCGACGTGATCTTCGCGGCCGGTGGACTGACCGGAAGCGGCGCCCTGGAGGCGGCGTGCC
>JACCVB010000341.1 GCA_013698385.1 Chloroflexota bacterium | reverse complement strand
AGGCTCGTGGACGTGGTGAAGCGCTTCGGTGAAGCGATCGCCGTCGACCACATCGACCTCGAGGTCGAGAAGGGCGAGTTCTTCAGCCTGCTCGGGCCCTCGGGCTGCGGCAAGACCACGACCCTGCGCATGATCGGCGGGTTCGAGCAGCCGACCTCGGGGCTCATCGAACTCCAGGGCCAGAACGTCACCTGGCTGCCGCCGTACCGTCGCCAGGTCAATACGGTCTTCCAGAACTACGCCCTGTTCCCGCACCTGACGATCTTCGAGAACGTCGCCTTCGGCCTGCGCCGAAAGGGCGTCATGGACGCGGAGGTGAAACGCCAGGTCGGCGCCATGCTGGACCTCGTGGAGCTTCCCGGCTACGAGACCCGCAAGCCGAACCAGATCTCGGGCGGTCAGGCGCAACGCGTCGCCCTGGCTCGGGCGCTCATCAACAAGCCGGCCGTGCTCCTCCTGGACGAGCCCCTGGGCGCGCTTGACCTGAAGTTGCGCAAGCAGATGCAGGGCGAACTCAAACGCATCCAGCAGGAGGTCGGGATCACGTTCATCTATGTGACCCACGACCAGGAGGAGGCGATGACGATGTCGGATCGGATCGCCGTCATGAACCAGGGCCATTACGAGCAACTGGGCGACCCTGAGAGCCTCTACGAGCGCCCCATGACACGCTTCGTGGCGGGCTTCCTTGGTGTCAGCAACCTGCTGTCCGGCATCCTTGAAGGATCCGATTCGACGCACGCCGCCGTTCGGCTGCCGGACGGCGCCCGCGTCCGAGCGCCCCGCGCGCTCATCGGCGATGCGGCGGTCGGCGCGACGGTCGACATCGGTGTCCGGCCGGAAAAGATCCGCCTCCACGAGCCGGGTGCCGAGATGCCGACCGGACACAATCGACTGACCGGCATCGTTCGCGACGCCTCGTACCTGGGAGTCAGTACCCAGTACGAGATCGAAGCCAGCGGGGGCGGACGACTCACTGTGTATGAGCAGAACGTCGAACGCGCCACGCGGGCGGAACTGTGGGCTCGAGGGGAAGCGGTGATCATGACCTGGGCGCCGGACCACAGTTTCGTCGTCCATCCAGTCGAAGCGACCGCCCAAGCCATCCCCGAGACCACGGCGTCGGCCTGATGCCGGCACACCAGCGAACGGAGGAGCAGCAGCGATGACCGACCACGACGCACGCTCGACCCGGGACTTCACCCGGCGGCGGTTCCTGCAGGGCACGGCCCTGACGGGGGTCGCCGCCTTCCTGGCCGCCTGCACCGGGACCCGCTCGAGTGCCTCGCCCGCCGCGTCCACCGGCGCGGCCTCCGCCTCCGCGTCTGCCTCCGCCAGCGCCAGCGCCACGGCTGCCGCCACTGCGACCGCGGAGGCCACTGAGTCTGCCGCCGCTGCGACCACGGCGACCGCGACCGGCCCACTCAAGTTCGCCAACTGGCCGGCCTATATCGACCTCGCAGGCGACGCCGGAGAGGCCGCCGAATACAGCGCCGGCTCCTCCCCCACCCTCGAGCAGTTCAAGGCCAAGTACAAGATCGAGGTCGATTACCAGGAGAAGATCGGCGACAACTCGTCGTTCGTCGAGACGATCAAGCCGGCCCTCGTCGGCGGCCTCGCGACCGGCTGGGACCTGATCGTTCTGACCGACTGGATGGCGTCGAAGATCATCGCCAACGGCTGGGCCGAGAAGATCGACCAGGCCAATGTGCCGAACTGCACGGCCAATGTCCGCGACGCCCTGAAGGGCTACTCCTGGGACCCCACCAACGACTTCCACTACCCGTGGCAGTCCGGCATGACCGGGATCGGCGTGAATACCAAGGCACTGTCCGAGAACAAGATCGCCGAACCCACGAAGCTCGCCGACCTGTGGACGATCCCGGCCGACAAGCTCACCTTCCTATCCGAGGGGCGCGACACGTTCGGGCTGGTCCTGCTCAAGCTGGGCATCGATGCGAACGCCGATACGGTCACCGTGGAGCAGCTCCAGCAGGCGCACGATGACATCAAGCCACTGGTGGACAAGGGCCTGCGCTTCACCGGCAACGAATATCTTCAGGACTTCGGTCAGAAGAAGGTCTGGGGCGCATTCGTCTGGTCCGGTGACCTCGCCTCGTCCGGCGGCGAGGATGACAAGTTCATCTTCCCGGAAGAGGGCACCCTGATCTGGACGGACAACATGGTCATCCCCAAGGGTGCCGCCAACAAGTACACGGCCGAGCTCATGATGGACTTCGTGTACGACCCTGCGATCGCCGCACAGATCGCGAACTACGTCTACTACGTCTCGCCGGTCAAGGGCGCCGATGTCGAGATCAAGAAGCTCGACCCGGAGGCGGCGACCAACCCGCTCCTCTTCCCGACCGCAGAGGTCGTGGCCAAGCAGCACAGCTTCCAGTCCCTCAGTGAGGAGATGGAAGCCAAGCTCAACGATCTCTTCGCGGACCTGTCCGGCACGTAGCGGCCAGGAGGATCCCATCTCCGTGACCGGGGCCAACACACCGACAGCGCCGACTGCGCGCACGGGCGGTGCGCCTCGGCCTGGGCCAGGGTGGCGCGCCCGACTGGGTCGCGCCCTGCCCTATCTGCTCCTGGCGCCGGGCCTGGCCTGGCTACTCCTCTTCTACATCCTGCCCGCCGTTCAGATGTTCACGTATTCGATCTCGACCGGGACGCTGGAGACCGGGTTCACCATGAGCCTGACCCTGGATGCCTACGCGGAAGCCCTGGCGCGCTTCGCCAATCAGTTCCGGAACTCGATCCTGTACGGTGGCCTGACGACCATCCTGACGCTGCTGATCGGCTTCCCGGTGGCCTACACGATCGCGTTCCGCGGCGGCCGCTACAAGAACCTGATCTTGTTCCTCGTCATCGCCCCGTTCTTCACGAGTTTCCTGA
>JACCVB010000323.1 GCA_013698385.1 Chloroflexota bacterium | reverse complement strand
CGGCTTCCTCGGGGGGAGCGGGTGGCCGAAGATCCGCTCGAACTTCTCCTCATCGCGGTGGTCGCGGTCCCAGCGGATCATCTCGGTTCCGGTCAACTCGCCCTCTTGCCAGGAATGCTCTTTGCGGTACTCCTTCCCCATCGCTACAAGGGCGTCCAAGGCGTCGAGCTGACGCTTGATCCGGGCTTCGCGGTCGGGATCCAGCCTCTGGCCGTCCTCGACCGAGACGAGGTAGGCCAGCGGCTTCTGGTCTCGCTCGATCAGGATCCGTTCGCCAGCTGACGCGGCATCGAGGATCTCGCCGAGCTTCTTCCGCATGTCCATCGCTGAAACGGTTCTCATAGCACATGATGATGATGTCTCGTCATATCCTGTCAAGGCGTACGATGCGGCCGAGATGACCGGATCCAATGCCGTCCCCGGGTTCCTCCCCAGCGTCAACGGCCTACATTTCGCGAACGATTGGGAGCCGGGGCCGACGATCCGCCTCGGCCGCGTCGACCCGCGGTGGGCCGGGGTCGGAGACGCGAGACAGGGGTTGTGCGGCGGCATGACCTGGTTCGTGCGGGAGCGGTTCGAGGCAGCGCAGCCGATCCCGCCCGATGTGACCGCCCCGGCCAATGGCTCGCCGCTCTTCCGGACCATCGTCCGCCGGCAGGTCCTGTCGCTCGACTGGATGCGCGTGCCGCTGCGGTTCTGGCGCCTGGCGTCGATGGACCGCGCCCGCCTGACATGCCGGACGCTGGACGTCGAGTGGCCTCGCATCCGCGCCGAGATCGATGCCGGGCGGCCCGCGATGGTGGGCCTGGTCCGCCACCACGGCTGGAACCCGATGGCGCTCGATCGCGACCACCAGGTCCTCGGGTTCGCCTACGAGACCGATGGCCCGAGCGGCCCCATCACGATCCGCCTCTACGACCCGAACTGGCCGGACCGGGACGACGTCGCGCTCCACCTCACGAGCGTCGGGTTCCGGCAGTCGACCGGGGAGCCGCTACTTGGGGTTGTCTCGCTGCGCTGACGCTGCGTCCGAGGTCGTCGCGGGCCTCAACGCGATTCGGGTTGCCCTTCACCACCGTCGCACGGACCACCGCGTTCCGGGGCGTTGCTGCCAAGCCGGAACGCCGCGATGAACTGGTCCAACCGAGGATCGTCCGCCCGCTCGAGAAGCAACTGGCGGCCCCATGCCGTCGCAACGAGCGGGGCGGGGTTGCCGGCCATAGGGCTGACGAGAACGTGACTCCGTTGCCCGGAAATGTCGCGAACGTGGGCAACCTCAGCGTCCGCGACATCTGGCCTGTATGTGATCCAGACGGCTCCGTGTTCCATCGAATGGACGGCGCGCTCCAAAGGGATCTCCGTCGCGTAGAAGCCACAGTTCTGCCAGACGGCGTCGTGATCGCCGCCGACGGGCGGTACCCGACCGTAGTCAACCGCTCCTTCGACGTGGTTCCTGGACGGGACGTCGACGTACTGGACTCCAGCCACGGACCCGGCCGCGAGGCCATAGATGTGCGGTCCCCACAGGTACGCGAGCCCGCCCGCCGACGCCAGCGCGATCGCCAGAGCCGCCGCGCGGCGCCGACCTCCGGCCCGCCCAAGCCGAGCTAGCGCGAGGATACCCTCGCGCCCGATCTTGGCGAGGATGAACGCGGTTGCTCCGAGCTCCAGCACGATCAGCCCGATCTGGAGTGCCGAAAGGATGACGGTGATCGGCACCGAGTTCGCGACGGCCGTGGCGAGCTGCGACAACTGGACCGTCATCGCGTCCCACACCAGCCCAAGGAGCGTAGGAAGCCGGACAAGGAGAACGATCAAGAAGAGTGCGATAGCGGGGATGGTCAGCGCGATGTACGCAACAAAGATGCGCCGAACCCACGGCCGGAGCGTCGGAAGCCTGGATCCCTGAAGGCCAGCCTTCTCGACCGAGCCACGGAGGAACGGGAGCATCTGCGACAGCGGATCAGGGATACCGGTGAGATCGGCCAGGATCCAATAGCCATCGAGTCGTCCGAAGGGCAACAGCTGACGGACCGCCTCGATATCGATCAGCAGCACCGTGAACAGCAGGAACTCCCAGCCCGTCACCTGGTACAGCCCGATGAGTGCCAGCGCGAACAGCAGGTGGAAGTAGATGCCGCCCAGATCGGTCCGAAGACGCGCCGCTCTCGGAAGGGCGTAGCTCTCGCTGACGTCGGTAAAGAAGGCCGGATAGACCAGGTAAAGACCAGCGCCGATCGACCGCGCCTTGCGGCCGCCGTGACGAAGTCCGGAGGCGTGGCCGAATTCGTGAACCAGTCCAGCGATGCCGATAAACGCGAGAACGACGAGAAGGAGGCCCGGCGCGTAGAGCACCTCGAGTAGTCCGTTCTCGACCCCGTGCACGAGGAAGAGCCACAGGTGACCCAGGACGACGAGGGCGCCCAGCACGATGACGACCGGCGTCTCGAACAGGTGCTTCGTGATTCTGGCGATGCGTTCGATCGCGCGTTCTCCCATGAGCGGGATCGGCGCTCGGACCATGAAGGCGGACCGCTCCCCGTCGGAAGCGTGGTCGACGTTCCCGCTCGAGTCGATCAACCCGAGTGGCGCGAGCTTTTCGACGATCAGATACTCGGCCTGATCTGGTGTGACCTCCCAGTCCGTCGAGTTCGTGACCGCACCGGCGATGTCGTTGAACTTCCGTTCGCCATCGACAGCCTCCAACGTGCGGAACAGCAGCTCGGTGAGCTGGATGAACTTGCCATCGCGGGCGACCAGAAATTGCTGCTCCGCGAATCCGGATCCCGGAAGGACGCCGACGAGCTCCACGGTTGCCGCGCGAGCTGGCGGATCCGGGACGGTTTGGTGCTGGTTGGCGGCCGGGGCGCTCGTCGTGTTACCTCAACTCCCCGCCGATGATCTGCTGGATCATTTCGGCCGTCGTCCGGGTATCGGTGGTGACGACCCAGGTCGAGCCGACCAGCTGCGGTGGGGCATCGAGGTCGAAGCTGACCTGATCCACGACCTGGCCTGACGCTTCGATGTATCGGTCACGGTCCTCAGGTGTCAGGAATGTCCTGACGATCACGTCGTCGTCGCCGATCGAGCATGCCCCCGCGTCGGCCACGTTGCTGACCGCGGCTCGCGAGGAGAAGTTCTCGCAGCGGACGCCCGCCACGTTCAGCGCGTCCGCGATCGCGCGGGCGCCTTCGCCCGCGAGCGATGGGCTGGTGGCGACTCCTTGGACGGCGCTCGGCACGGCGTCCCGTCCGCCGCATGTACCAAGGGTCATCGCGAGCACAGCAACCATCGACGCGGCGAAGGCCCGGCCTAGCAGCGGATGGACGTATTTCCTAGTCGTCACGGGCACAAATATAGGCGGGACGGCTCCAAAGAGCCGCCCCGCCCACAGGTTCGAGTTTACTGCTGGATCTCGCAGCTGAGAGGGGTCGAAACCAAG
>JACCVB010000322.1 GCA_013698385.1 Chloroflexota bacterium | reverse complement strand
ACGCGTCGGACACCTGCGCCTCGATGTCGTCGTTCGTGGAGAACGCCGTCGCCAGGTACGCGATGTGGGGCAGGCCGTCGGCGAGGCGGACGTATTCGACGAAATCGGTCGAGTCGGCCAGGCGCATGTCGCCGGTGCGGTGATCGAGCCACTTGAGGCCGGACGACCCGGGCACGAAGTGGACCCGGTCGTCGCCCAGGGCCGCGTGCGGGTTGCCTTCCCGGTCGTACAGCCAGAAGCTGGACGGTGCGTCGGCGATGGCGCGCTCCACGACGTCACGGGGGAAGAAGACGCGCTCCCCGCCGGCGTTCGTCGGCAGCCCGGCCGCAAGCAGGCGCCGCCGCATCTCCGGGCCGCGGATCTCCATGCCAACCTCGGCCAGGACGCGTTTGGCCTCGTCCACGATCTGCCCGAGCAGCTCTGGGGACAGGATGTTCAGGCTGGGGCGCACTCGGTCCTCCTCGATGGGCGATCGCGAGCGTAGCGCAACGTTCCGCGACGGGACGGGGCGGGGCGTGCGCGGGGAGCCGTCGGGCGTGCGCGGGGAGCCGTCGGGCAGTCATAAGTGCACCGTATGCACCCTGGAGTCGAAATCTGCCCCGGCGGAGGGCTGATTCGGCTCCTGCGCACGCGCCTCCTCGGCCGGGAAGGCGGCACCTCACGCTCAGCCACCCCCGAACCGCGGCTGATTCGGACCCGGTCTCGGCCTGGGATACGCCCGAGGTGCAGGCAGTGCACTTATGACGGGGCGAGGGGGCTGGCAGGAGCGATCCGCGCCCCCGGGCTGCCCCCCGAGCCTCCCAGTTCAGTCCAGGTAGCCGGCACCCTCCGTCGCACGAACCCTGAGAACGGTGGGCGTCAGGCCGGTGCGCGCCGGGTACTCGGACTCCACGGCGGCGGTAAGCGCCTCCACCGCATCGGGTCGCACGAGATTCACGGTACAGCCGCCGAATCCGCCGCCGGTCATCCTTGCGGCCACGACACCCGGCACCCGGCCCGCGATGTCCACGAGTGCGTCCAGCTCCGGCGAACTGATCTCGAACAGGTCGCGCAGCGACGCATGGCCCGCGGCGAAGAGCTCGCCGACCGCGGCAAGGTCTCCCGCCGCCAGCGCCTCGATGACCGCGAGCACGCGTCCGTTCTCGGCGACGATGTGCTCCGCCCGGCGGGCCACCACCGGCTCGAGTCGGCCACGCTCCGCACCGAGCAGCGCTGGCGTGACGTCGCGCAGCGATCGGATGTCCGGATCCACCTGGGCGAGCGCCACGACCGCCGCTTCGCACTGAGCCCGCCGCTCGTTGTAGGCGGAGCCGTCCAGCTTGCGCGACGAGCCGCTGTGGAGAACCACGAGCCGTACGTCTGCCGGCAGCGCCACGGGCCGCCAGTCGAACGATCGACAGTCGAGCAGGAGCGCGTGGTCGCCGACTCCGCACGACGATGCGAACTGGTCCATCAGCCCGGACATGACCCCGATGTAGCCGTTCTCGGCGCGCTGGCAGATCCGAGCCAGGGCCAACCGATCCATGTCCGGGGCGGCGTCACCGAGCAGTGCCCAGGCGGCCGCGAGCTCGATGGCAGCCGACGAGGAGAGCCCGGCATTCTCGGGCAGGTTCGTCGCGATGACCCCGCGCAGTCCCACGGTCGGGTAGCCGGCCTCCGTGAGCGCCCAGGCCGTCGCCGCGATGTAATCGATCCAGGTCCCGTCTCGGGTTCGCTCGCCGTCCAGGTCGAACCCGGCCCGCTCGCCCGTGTCCAGCCTCGTCAGCTCGACCCGCCGGTCGCCGGTCTCGACCACCGCCATCCGGACCTCGCGATCGATCGCCGCCGGCAGGACGAAGCCGAGGTTGTAGTCCGTGTGCTCGCCGATCAGGTTGACCCGCCCCGGGGCGCGGATGACGCGAACGGTCGATCGGTCGGCCCCGGCAGCACCGGTACCCGGAGCGCGCTCGTGCAGGACGGCGCGCAGCTCATCCGCCTGGAACGAGGTCCTTGTCACCATGCTCGTAGCGTATCCTCGGCGACGATGCCCGAACCCTTCCGCCCGGTCCGATGCGCCTTCTGACCGAGCCCCACCGACGCTACGATCCGCTTTCCGACCAGTGGATCCTCGTC
>JACCVB010000055.1 GCA_013698385.1 Chloroflexota bacterium | reverse complement strand
TCGATCAACAGCCCGCAACTCCTGCTGCTGTCCGGGATCGGCCCCGCAGCGGACCTGCGTGCGCTCGACATCCCGGTCGTGGCGGACCTGCCCGGTGTCGGTCGCCACCTGCAGGACCATCTCGAGGTCTACATCCAGTTCCGCTCGCTCCAGCCAGTGTCCATGCAGCCGTCCGCGACGCAGCGCTGGCGCCGACCGTTCATCGGTGCGCAATGGCTGTTCCTGCGCAGCGGCCCGGGTGCCACGAACCATTTCGAGGGCGGCGGATTCGTGCGCTCCAACGACGATGTCGCCTATCCCAACCTGATGTTCCACTTCCTGCCCCTGGCGATCCGCTACGACGGCAGTTCAGGCGCGCCGGGACACGGGTACCAGGTCCACGTCGGCCCGATGTATTCCGACGCGCGCGGGACGCTGACCCTCAAGAACACGGATCCTCGTCAGCATCCCGCCCTGCGCTTCAACTACCTCTCGACGGCCCAGGACGCCCGGGAATGGGTGGAGGCCGTGCGGGTCGCCCGTTCGCTCCTCGACCGGCCCGCGATGGCCCCGTACAACGGAGGCGAGACCTCCCCCGGACCGACCGTCGCGACCGACGAGGAGATCCTGGACTGGGTGCGTCGCGATGCCGAGACGGCGCTCCACCCGTCGTGCACTGCGCGGATGGGCACGGACGGCGATTCCGTCACCGACCCGTTGACGATGCGGGTCCATGGTCTCGGCGGGCTGCGTGTCGTGGACGCCTCGTCCATGCCGTACGTCACGAACGGCAACATCTACGCCCCGGTCATGATGCTCGCGGAGAAAGCGTCGGACCTGATCGCGGGCAATACGCCGCTGGCGCCCGAGCCCATCCCGTTCTACCGGCATCCACTGCGAGAGGCTGCCGTCCGGGCCTGACCGGCCAGGCCTCACCCGGTCGGTGGGTCCTGGGACAGGATGACCACGCTGTACGGCCCCACTGACACACCGATGCTGTGCGCGAAGCCGTCCACCGAAACGTCGGCCGCGTCCGCATCGTCCGACTGGTGCCCCGTGAAGGCGTTCGAATAGACCGTCGAATCGGTGTTGAGCCGGACTCGCCAGCGTCCGGCTGCGGGGACCCCGATGCGCAGGTCGACGACCGGTCGGTCGGCCAGGTTGGCGAGGACGATCACGTCGTCACCCGGCCCGCCGTGCGTCCAGCGGTGGGTCACCAGGAGCTTGGCTTCGTCGTCCGCTCGGAGGACCGCCACGTTGGGACCGCGGAGGCCCAGCGTCACGCCCTCGCCGCCGCGGCGCAGGGCGATCAGGTCGCGATGGAGTTGCAGGATCCCGGCGTGGGTATGCGCCTTGCTCCAGTCGACCGAGACCGTGTCCTGGAACCAACCATCCTCGAGTACCTCCTGGCCCTGGAACAGCATCGGGATGCCGGGTGAGGTCAGGACGAGCGCCGAGGCGAGGGTGGAGCGCTTCTGGGCCCACCAGCTGGCCGCATCACCGGGGGAGATGGCCTCCGGGATGCGCATCCGGTCGTTGGCCACGTCGTCGTGGGACTCGGTGTAGATGACCCGGCTGAGGGCCGGCCCGCGCCCTTCGCCGGTGACCGCCTCGGCGACGGCGGCGATATCGCGCTCGGCATCATCGGAGGCGAGGATGGCCGGGCGGATCCGGCCGATGAAGCCCGCGTCCCACTGGGCGTCGAATCCGGCACCGCCCCCGGCGGTCGGCTGGACCAGGGTCGGCTCGTTGAAGATATCTTCGGCGATCGTCAGTTTCCACGGTTGGTGAGCTCGGATCTCATCGTTGAGCCAGGCCATGAACGACCAGCCGTCGGGCAGGTCGAGCAGCGGGTCGCTCGCATCGCCGTCGATCGTGCGGATGTAGAGCGTCGCGTCGAAGCGCAGGCCGTCCACCCGGAATTCATCCAGCCAGACGAAGGCGCTGTCACGCAGGAAGGTCCGCACTTCCCCGCGGCCGTAATCCGGGCGAGTGGCACCCCACGGCGTCATCGCTCGGTCGTCGTTGTAGAAGTAGATCCCGCCACCGTCCCCCTCGCTCCACCCGTCGAAGCGCCACAGGTCGAGGTCGGAGGGGCCCAGGTGGTTGTAGACGACATCGATGATCACCGCGATGCCGTGCTCGTGCGCGGC
>JACCVB010000245.1 GCA_013698385.1 Chloroflexota bacterium | reverse complement strand
CATCGACGTATTCCAGCGCTGGTACGCCGATCCCGAGATCGCCCGGCTGGCCCGCTACCAGGCGACCCCGATGCGGCCCGAGGAGATCGAGCGGTTCTTCGCGGCACGCGTCGTCGGCACGGAAGCCATGGCCATGGCCGTCCACGAGCGGGCGACCGACCGGCTCGTGGGCACGTGTGCGTTCAGCCAGCTCGATGCCGAGAACGGCTCCGCGCTGTACCACATCACGATCGGCGAATCCGACGTCTGGGGCCAGGGCTTCGGCACCGAAGCGACCCAGCTGATGCTCGATCACGCGTTCGAGTCGCTCGGGCTGCACCGGATCGCGCTGTACGTGTTCGAGTTCAACGAGCGGGCGATCCGGGCCTACCGGCGCTGCGGCTTCGTGGTCGAGGGGCGGTCGCGCGAATCGATCCTGCGCGACGGCCGCTGGTGGGACGAGCTGGCGATGAGCGTGCTGGAATCGGACTGGCGGGCGCGTCGGGCGATGGGTTCGCCGCCGATGTCGAAGCGGATGACCGAACTCGTCGCGACCGAGGCCGGGCCGCTGACCCGGGAGCGCCGGATGATGGAGAGCTGACGATGACGACCGAAGGCGAGGAAGCCGGAACCGCGCGGACCGACGTCCGTGACCTGATCGCAGCCAAGGGTCACGCGGTGGTGAACGCGAGGGCCGCCGTCACGCGGCTCGAGACCGCCTTTGCGGCCGGTCACCTGGAGCGGACGCCGGCACTCGACCTGTACCTCGGCGACCTGATGCGCGCACTGGAGCAGGACGACGGGGAGAAGCTCGGTGGCAAGAGCGCCGAGGCGGCCCGCTTCATCCTGCGCGCGATCGACCGGGAGCTGGACCGGGCCTGACACCGTGGCCATAGCGTGGATCGGATGCCCACCGTTCATGGTGGGACGGCGACTCAGGGCTCACCGCGAGCCACACCCAGTGTTTTCACAGGACTGCCGCTGAGCCGCTGCCAGATCGTGTTCGCAGGTTCGCCGCGCGCAGGGCCTCGCCGGCGGTCCAGATCGAAACAGCGAACAAGGCCAGGTCCTTGGCCAGGAACTGGCCAGGCATCGGCGACAGGAACGGCACGCCGAGGCCGGGCTGCCAGACACCGGGCGTGGTCAGCAGGAACGTCAGGGTGACTCCGAAGAGCACGGCTGCGCCGAGACTACCGATCGCCGAGATCCGCGGGGCGACAGGTCGTGCGGCGATCATGAGTCCGAGCACGATCTCTCCGGTGCCAAGGATCATCGCGTACGCCGGAACGCTCAGGAAGTTGTAGATCCATGACAGGAGGGGGCTGTTGGCGGTCAGTGGCTGGATGGCCTCCGCCTCGTATGCGCTGAACTTCAGTGCTCCGACCCAGATCAATGTGAGGGCCAATCCATAGCGGAGCAGAACCGTGCCGATGCGCTCAAGGCTGCGACCGGGACCGTCTCCGCTGTCGTTCGTGGTCATCGTGGTCTGCATCTCATCCTCTCCATCGGGTTGCCTGGATCGAACACCGGTCATGGTATCGCGGCCGGTCGAGTGCGAACACTCAAGCCGGCCGCGATGGAACCTGCGGTTGAGACCTTCGCGGAGGCCAGTCCTCAGCGCGGAGGGAACTGCGACTGGGGCACCGGCTTGGCGAGGTTCGCCTTGGGGGCATCCCTTGTCCAGCGGATGACCGCACAGTTGATATCCACCCCGACCGATCCGTACGGCGCGGGCATCCCGGTCGCCGGATCGACACCGGTCAGAAGGTCGGGCCGGGTAGCGGCCAGATTGAAGATCTGGTTCTCATCGAACTGCCGCTTGTCGAGGCCAAGCTTGATCGCCTTGGGAGTCCACAAGCCGAGCTGGGCGTCCCACAGCGGGCTGTAGGCCTGCGAATGACGCTTGTCAGTAAGGGTCGGGAAGTCCCCGAACACGTTGAGCAGGTCGCCTCCGTTGCGCAGGGCATCGATCAATGCCTTGTTGGAGGCGCTGGCGTCGTCGGCTACACGCCCATCGAGGGCCAGGTGTGCGAAACCCTGGGCCTGCTTGTTTTTCGCCCCGGTCTGCCCGTTGACAAAGCCGACAGCCGCTCCCGGGCGGACCCCATGAAGTCGTCGCCACCGTTGAAGGGAGCGCCATCGAGGGCAGGGA
>JACCVB010000233.1 GCA_013698385.1 Chloroflexota bacterium | reverse complement strand
CCCGGGTCGCGGCCAGGTCAGGTCGAAGGGCGACGACTTCGAGGCCGAGGTCACGCAACGTGCCCGCGGCCCAGGCGGCGACCGACTCCTCGGAGCCTGTGATGCTCGGGATCCGCACCAGCTGGCGAAGGTCGTCGACCAGGCGCTCGCGGTCGATCGCCGGCAGCGGGGCGTCAGTCACGCAGGATCGGTCGGGTCATGCAGGTGGGCCCACCGGAACCGTTGATCCCGATCTGGCTGGCGGGGTAGGTGTAGACCTCGCAGCCGGCCGCAGCCAGGGCGCCAGCGGTGACCGGATTGCCCTCCGCCAGGATGGCGACACCGGGCCGCACGGTCAGGACATTGCAGCCGA
This sequence comes from Chloroflexota bacterium, assembly GCA_013698385.1. Taxonomy (GTDB): domain Bacteria; phylum Chloroflexota; class Limnocylindria; order Limnocylindrales; family CSP1-4; genus SPCO01. The sequence goes on along the minus strand of JACCVB010000233.1, from coordinate 1,828 downwards.
GCGTCGCGAATTCCTCGTCAGGGACGGCGATCGTGCGGACGCCCAGGTCGCCCAGCAGCTCCCAGAGCCCCATCGGCAGCAGCGGGAGGTAGACGACGACCAGCTCGTCCGCCACGGGCGAGATGACCGACAGAAGGTGGATCAGCTCGGCGTCGCCCTTCCAGTACGGAACATCGAAGATCCGCACGTCGCCGCCCACCAGGCCGGCAAGCTGAGCCACGCCGGACCCGTTCGTGCGCAGCGTTCGCCCGATACAGAGGAGGTCGGGCCGCAGCCAGAACGTGTCGCCACCCTCGACCGTCCCAGGCGCTTCGATCCGTCCGAGGGTCGGGATGCCGGCGGCGGTCGTCCAGGCCTCCAGCAGCGCAGGCTCTTCGGCTCGATTGGGCTTGCCCGGTCGGAGCGGGATGGCGCCGCGATCGGTGACCAGCAATGGGTCGAACGTGTAGACGAGATCCGGATCGTCGGTCTCGGCTCCGAGCCGATGGACGGTCGGGCCCAGGTCCGCCAGGACTTCGACGAAGGCGTCGTGCTCGCGCTGCGCCAGGTCCAGGTCGACCGGCCGACGAAACCCGTGCGCGGGGTCGTCGAACGCCCGACCGAACGCCCCTCCCGGCCGCTTGACGAGCACATCGCGCAGCGGACTGGTCATGCTCTGTGCCCCGAAACGACGGAGCTGGGTCATCGTCACCCCGACAGGATAGCGGGCGGTGGGGTCGTCCCGAAGCGCCCGGGGTCGAGCTCAGACGGTTGTGACCCTTCCGCCCCGTCCATGAGCGCCACCAGGAGGGTCGCACTGCCAGGCCCCGTCGAGATGCCCCAGGGACCGTGACCGGCCGCGATCCACAGATCCTCGACCCACGGGATCCGCCCGACGAGTGGGCGCCCATCCACGCTGAGCGGTCGAGCGCACTGGCGATGTTCCTCCACGATGGCGTCGGCGAGCGCCGGCACGAAGCGCGCCCCGCGCGCCACGAGCTCAGCCACGAGACTCGCTCCGTCGGGCTCGTCGGCCAGGAACGTGGAACCGAGCGACGTCGCACCGGCCGCCGTCACGAGACTGAAGTCGATGCCCACGGTGGCGTCCGGCGCGGCACCCGGCTCGATATCGATCTCCGCCTCCTCGAGCACATGGCCGGGCGGGTCCGCGAGCCGGACCGTCGCGACGACGCCCCACAGGGGCCGGATCGGGCGCCATCGACCCGTCGGATCGATGAGTGCGGACGACCACGGTCCGGCCGCGACGACCACGGAACCGGCGGCCAGCCGCGAGCCGTCGGCCAGGATCACGCCGCGGGCACGACCGTTGGCCTGCGAAAGGCCGGCGACCTCGTCCATCCGGATCTCCACCCCGACCAGTTCGGCCAGTCGGGCGTAGGCCCCGGTGGCCGCGATCGGGGCGATCGGGAAGCCGATCTCCAGGCGGCAGGCCGCGACGCCCTTGGCGAGTGACGGCTCCACGCTCCTCGCCGCCGCCGGATCCATGAATGTCGGGCGGAGCTCGGGAAACCGTTCAGCCAGCCGCTCGGCCAGTCGCCGGGCGAGCGCGACGTCATGCGTGACGCTGAGCAGGCCGACCGGCTCGTCCGGCAGGCGAAAGCCGTCATGCACCCGGTCGGCGAGGCGTCGGTAGCGCTCCAGCGTCGCCACGTAGAGGCGGGCAAGGACCGGGTCGAACGGGTGCTGGACGACCCCACTGTTGCGACCCGATGCGCCGGCACCGATCCCGGTGCGCTCCAGGAGCACGACCCGTCGACCGGTCTCTGCCAGCTCCACGGCCGCGGAGACGCCCAGGATGCCACCACCGACGACGATGACGTCCGGCGCG
>JACCVB010000216.1 GCA_013698385.1 Chloroflexota bacterium | reverse complement strand
GTGAGCAGGGACTGGCCGATCGCGTTGTTGATCTTGTGCGCCCCGGGGTGGGCGAGGTCCTCGCGCTTCAGGTAGAGGCGGATCGCCGGGATCGGGCGTCGGCCGTCGGTGGCGAGGCGGGCCGCCTCGGTCCGGACGGCCTCGGTCCGGACGGCCTCGGCCAGGCGGTCGGCCCGGTAGAGGGCGGTCGGCCGGCCGGCGAATCGCGCCAACAGCTCACGCAGCTCGGACCAGAAGACGGGATCGTGGCGGATCTCGTCGTAGGCGCTGCCGAGTCGCTCCAGGGCGGCCATGAGCGTTTCCGGCACGTACCGTCCCCCGAAGTCGCGCTCCATGCCCCATCGACCGCCGACGTCCGCCTCCAGCAGCCCGGCATGGACGGGCGTCGGTCCGAACGGCAGGTTGGGACGGTCGTCGCGAGCCGCGCGGGCGCGCTTCACGAACAGGGCCACCCGGAACGGGTCCTTGTGCGGGCGCTCTCCGTCGCGACGCGGCGCTTGGACCCCGGAGGCCACGTCCACACCGACGGCCGGGATGGCGCGCAGGGCGTCCGCGACGTTCGCCGGGGTCAGGCCACCCGCCAGCGTGATCGGCACCTCGCGGGCGAGCGCTGCGGCGACGGCCACCGATTGGCGCTGGCCGGTCCCGCCCGGATGCGGGCCACCGGCAGTGTCGAGCAGGAGCCGGTCGACTCCGCTCGCCAGGTAGTCGTGCGCGGCCGAGATCAGTCCGTCCGTGGCGGGCGGGCCATCGTCCGGGTCCGCGTCATCGGAGGGCGCATGGAGCACCTTCCACGCTGGGCGGCCACCCTTGCGCAGGGAGCTGATCGACTCCCGCCCGCTGTACTGGATCGCGTCGGGATCGACGGCCCGGCTCAGCGTTGCGATCGCTTCCGTGGAGGCGTCCGCGGTGATCGCGACGATCGACGGCCGTTCGGCGGCTGGAGCGCCGGCGCGGATGATCGACGCCAGTCGGGCGGCCTCATCCAGCCCAAGGACGCGCGGCGTGCCGGGCACCAGATTGAGCCCGATCGCATCGGCCCGGGCCCGGATCGCGGCAAGGGCGCCCGCCTCGTCCGTGACGCCGCAGATCTTCACGAAGGGACGCCGGGCCACGTTGGCCGGATCGTCCGGCTGGATGCCGGCGGCCACGAACGAGCGGACCGCGGCGACGGGGTCGGCGGCCCGGACCAGCGCCTCACCGACGAGGGCGCCATCGAACCCGAGGGCCCGCCAGCGGGCGACGAGCGCGGGCTCGCGAACGCCCGACTCAGCGATGACCAGGCGGTCGTCCGGCACGAGCTCCCGCAGGCGCGCGGCGCGGTCGACGTCGACGGCAAGGGACCGCAGATCCCGGTTGTTCAGCCCGATCAGGCGGGCGCCACTCGCCAGCGCGCGGTCCATCTCTCGGGCGTCGTGGACCTCCACGAGGGGCTCCAGGCCAAGCTCCATCGCCTGTGCCACGAGTCGCTTGAGGCGCTTCGCCGGGTGGAGGACCGCGAGCAGCAGCACGAGGTCGGCGCCCGCCGCCCGCACGAGCCGGAGCTGGACCTCGTCCACGATGAACTCCTTGGCGAGGACCGGGAGCGCGACGGCGGCCCGCACGGACGCGAGGTCATCCAGCGATCCGCCGAACCAATGCGGCTCGCACAGGACCGAGATCGCTGCCGCTCCGCCCGTCTCATACGCCCGCGCTCGCGCGACGATGTCTTCGTCGGCGCCGGCGATGCGGCCCGCAGACGGCGACGAGCGCTTGATCTCGGCGATCACGTGCAGGCCCGGGGCGGCCAGTCGTTCGGCGATCGGTCGAGGGGCGGGCGCATCGCGGGCCGCCTTCTCGATCGTGGCCAGACCCGTCTCGGCAACGTGCGCGGCGATGTCGATCCGGCGTCGCTCCGCGATCTGTCCTACGACGTCGCTCGCGACGTTGGGTCGGGACCCGGTCCGGTCGGGGCGGTCCGCGACGGTCACGGGGTGGACCCCGCGCTGTCGACGGCGGGCTTGGCGGCATCGGCGCGGCGACGCTCATCGCGCAGGCGATCGAGCAACTGGGCCGTCAGGCCGGCGTCGATGGTCAACCCCGCGCGCTCGATCCCGTCCTCGATGGACTCGACCGCGCCCGCGGCGAGGAACGCGGCTCCGGCGTTGAGGAGCACGACGTCCCGGCGCGATCCGGGCTCGCCGCGCAGGATGGCCTC
>JACCVB010000178.1 GCA_013698385.1 Chloroflexota bacterium | reverse complement strand
TCCGGACATGCCTTCCGCGACACGCTCCATCCGCCTCGTCCTGGCCCTTGCCTTCCTGACGACCGTCATCGGGTCGGGAACCGCGACCGTCATCGATTCGCCGGTGGCGGCTCGCCAGGCGGCGGCTCCGACATCCGGCGGCCAGGGGGCCGTTTCCGGCATTCGCTCGGTCGTCCCGCGCGGCACCATCCCGACGAGCGGCATTCCGGCGATCGTCCCGACCCGTTCGGCCGTCGCACCGGTCCGTCCGTGGGCTGGCCGCACCGCGACCATCGTGCCCGCCCCCACGGTCAAGTCGATCCCGACCGCGTCCAGGCCGGCACCCGCCGAGAAGACCACGTCGCGCGCTGCCCCTCCGAAGGCATCGAAGACGTCGACTCGTGCCGCGAGCGCGTACCGCGGCCGGAACCACGTGTGGATTCCGGCCCTCGGCGTCGATCGATCGGTCTCCTTCTTCTCGTGCTCGTCATCGGCCTACCCGGGCAACCGGGTGTACCGCTGGGGCTGCGCCGGGCGCAACAACATCTACCTCTTCGGCCACGCGGCGAGCGTGTTCAAGCCGCTGCACGATGCCTACGTGCGGGGTCGACTTCGCAGGGGCATGAAGGTCACCTACGCCGACGGCAACGGCAGGGTCAGCACGTACGCCGTGGCGTGGTTGCGCGTGGTCACGCCGGACAAGGGTGCCTTCGCCTTCGCCGGTCAATCTCGGCCGAGCATGACCCTGCAGACCTGCGTCGGAGCGCGCAGCCAGTACCGACTCGTGGTCCGCCTGCTCAAGGTCAGCTGACCGCGCCGCCGATCTTGTTCAGATGACCCGCAGGTCGAGCACCCTGCGGGCGATGACCAGGCGCTGGATCTCGCTGGTCCCCTCCCCGATCTCGGTCAACTTCGCGTCGCGCATGAAGCGCTCCACGGGATAGTCCGTGACGTAGCCGTAACCGCCGTGGATCTGGATGGCCGCGTTCGTCGCGCGCGAGCTGACTTCGGAGGCGAACAGCTTGGCCTGCGCCGCGGCGAGGCCGAAATCGCGCCCCTGGTCCTTGAGCCAGGCCGATCTCCAGACGAGCTGCCGAGCGGCTTCGATCTCGGTCGACATGTCCGCGATCATGAAGGCGACGCCCTGGAACGAGCCGATCGGTCGGCCGAATTGCTCGCGCGTCCTGGCGTACGGGATGGCCGCATCCAGGGCGGCCTGGGCAAGGCCCACGGCGAGCGCCCCGATCGAGATCCGGCCGCCGTCCAGGATCTTCAGGAACGTGCGGAAGCCGGCGCCCTGGGCACCAAGCAGGTTCTCGGCCGGGACGCGCGCACCCTCGAAGCGAAGCTCGCCGGTCGCGGACGCGTGGAGGCCCAGCTTGTCCTCGAGCCGTCCCACGCTGAAGCCCGGGGTCTCCGCGGGCACGATGAAGGCGCTGATCTCGGCGGCACCCTTGGCCGTTTCGCCGGTCTTCGCGGTCACGATGTACGTGCCTGCCTGACCGGCATTCGTGATGAAGCGCTTGGCCCCGTCGAGGATCCAGTCCGTGCCGTCCCGTCGCGCCGTCGTCCTTGTCCCCCCGGCGTCCGATCCGGCGCCTGATTCCGTCAGGCCGTATGCGCCGAGTACCCGGCCGCTGGCCATCGGGACGAGGTAGGCCTGCTGCTGCTCGTGGGTGCCGGCGAGGTGGAGCGGCCCGCAACCGAGGCTCGTGTGGGCCGCCACGATCAGGCCGAGCGAACCCCAGACCCGGCCGATCTCCTCGACGGCGACGGCATAGGCCAGGGTGTCCAGTCCGGCCCCGCCCTCGTCCTCCGGGATCGGGATGCCGAGCCAGCCGAGCTCCCCGATGCGCCGCACGATATCGGTCGGGAAGCGACGCTCGCGCTCGTGCACCTCGATCACCGGTGCGACTTCGGTCAGCATGAAGGCGCGGACGGTGTCGCGAAGGAGGACGTGCTCGGCAGGGAGGTCGAGGTCCATGGCCGGAGCGTAGCACCGGTTGCCCCTTCGGCTGGTCGTCGGCCACCTCGGTTCAGCGGCCGGCACCCAGCGGGCCGATCCGTGGGGGTCCGAAGCGGTGCGCCATCGGAGCGCGAGTGCTAGCCTTCGACGACGATGCCCGAGTCGAGCACCACGACCACATCGCCACTTGCCCCGACGCCCACGGATGCGCTCGCGTCGATCAACGGATCGTCCACGCTCCGACGCGACCTCCTCGTTCGCCTGCGTTCCCTCGGACCGTCGTCGCCGGAGGCCCTCGCGGCGGCCCTCGGGGTCAGCCGGACCGGCGTGCTCCAACAGCTGCACAGCCTGGAACAGGCGGGCCTGGTCAGTCGTCAGGCGGTCAAGCATGGAGTCGGGCGCCCGCGTCACCTGTACGACGTCACGGAGGCGGCCCAGGATCTCTTCCCGACCAACTACGACGGTTTGGCCAACGGGCTGCTCGCGGCGATCCGATCGATCGGGGGAGACGAGCTGATCACAGGCGTCTTCGATGAACGGCGGCGTTTGACCCGCGATCGGGTCCGCCAGCGCCTGGCCGAGCGTCTGCCCCCGGATGCGCCCCTCATCGACCGGGTCCGTGAGCTTGCCGTCATCCAGGACGAGCAGGGCTATCTCGCGGAGGCGCAGGTCGGGCCGGACGGCGTCGTGCGCCTGATCGAGCGCAATTGCGCGATCTACCGGATCTCCGCCGACCACGCCGCTGCCTGCCGCGCCGAGCTCGACCTGTTCCGCGAGATCCTCGGCGGCGATGTCCAGCGCGAGACGCATATCGCGGCGGGCGACCGGTGTTGCACGTATCGACTCGGGAGCGCGACCGACTGACGCGGCGCGACCGCGGGCCACGGGCGATGATCGACGCGCGGGCCCAGGCGAGCGGAGCAGGTTTACGCCTCCTCGCGCTCGACGACCTCGCGACGGGCGGGCTTGAGGCCGGCTGCCGGCACATCGGAGACATTCGGCACGAAGGACGAGGCCAGCGACGTGGCTGCCGCCAATTCCTGGTCCGCCACGGACAGGATCCCGAGCCGACCGAGCTGGGCCATCTCGTCGCGGATGTAGGTCTTGAGGATCTCCGGACCGTCCGTGTTGATGGTGAAACGGACCTCGTTGCGCCGCAGCGTGTCGAAGATCCAGCGGAACTCGTCCCATCCGGACACGACCTTCGTGTTCAAGTTGGACGTCGGGCAGATCTCGAGGACGATGCCACGCTCGCGGATCATGGACATCGCCCGCGGGTCGTAGGCCGCCTTCACGCCGTGGCCGATGCGGTCGGGCTCGAGCAACTCGACGACGCGCGCGACCTCCTCGATCGGGCCCGATTCGCCGGTATGGACGGTGATTCCCAGCCCGAACTGGCGAGCGCGCCGGAAGAGCCGTCGATAGTCGGCGACGCGGAAGGTCGATGCCTCCGGACCGGCGATATCGACACCCACGACGCCGCGATCGCGCCAGGCGATGGCCTTCTCCACGATGATCTCGTTGAGGTCATAGGGAAACGCCCGGTCCAGGCAGAAGATGAGGCCCGGCTTGACCGGATATTCGAGCGTGGCCCGGTCCATCCCGCGAACCGCCGCGGCGATGATGTGATCGAGATCCTGCTCGCCGCCGCGGTTGCGCTTCATCGGGTTGAAGCGCAGCTCCATCGTGGTGACGTTGTTCTTGCGATAGGCCCCGCCGACGACCTCGTAGACGCTGCGCTCCACGGCCAGCGGCGAGCTCTGGATGAGCTCGGTCCAGTGAAAGAGCTGGAGGTACCCGTCAAAGCTCTGGGTCCGGCGGGAGATGGTGATCATGTCCCGGAAGGCCCAGTAGTCCTTGGTCGGCAGCTTGATGCCCTGGGAATGGGCGATGCCCCACATGATGGCCGGAGTGACCGCGCCGCCGAGATGGCAATGGAGCTCCGCCAGCGGGATGCGTCGGGCGAGCCTCTGGACCACGTCCCGAGGATACCCGAGGAGTCTCGGCCCCGTCCGGGTCAGCCGGCGAGGGGGACGATGCGGCCCTCCGCGTCGAGGCTGGCCTGGCGGCGGAGGCGCTTGAGTTCGGCGCCGGGGACCTGGTCGCGGGCGTGGTAGCTGGAACGGACGAGGGGTGCGGACTCGACGTGCTTGAACCCAAGCTCGAGCGCGGCGACCTTCATCTCGGCGAACTCGTCCGGGTGGTAGTACCGCTTCAGCGGCAGGTGCTGGAGCGAGGGCCGCAGGTACTGGCCGATGGTCAGGATGTCGACCTCGTTGTCGCGAAGGGCCTCGAACGCCTCCTGGAGCTCGTCGCGGGTCTCGCCGAGGCCGACCATCAGGCTCGATTTCGTGTGGACCGGGTAGCCGATCTCCCGGGCCATCTCCGTGGCCCGCCGCAGCACGTACAGGCTGCGGTCCCAGCGCGCCCGCTTGCGCACCGGCTTCTGCAGCCGCTTCACGGTCTCAAGGTTGTGGTTGAGGATGTCCGGTCTGGCGTCCATGACGGTGCGCAGTCGGTCGTCGGCACCGTCGAAATCGGGGATCAGGACCTCGATGCCCATCCCCGGGCTCGTCGCGCGCATCGCGAGGATCGTCTCGGCGAAGATGCGCGAGCCGCCGTCGGGCAGGTCGTCGCGCGCCACGCTGGTCACGACCACGTGCTCAAGGCCGAGCGCGCCGATCGCCAGGGCGACGCGGCGCGGCTCGTCGTCGTCGAACCACGTCGGCCTTCCGGTCTTGACCGCGCAGAAGCCGCATGCCCGGGTGCAGGTGTCGCCCAGGATCATGATCGTGGCGGTGCGCTGATCCCAGCACTCCCCGATGTTCGGGCAGCGGGCTTCCTCGCAGACGGTGTTGAGGTCCAGCCCGCGAAGCAGGCCCTTCAGCTCGTGATAGTCGTGGCCTGACGGCATCCGGGCGCGGATCCAGTCCGGGTGGCGGCGCTGGGCCGTGGACCCGTCCGCTGCGGGCAAACCGACGAGCCCGCCGCCCATGGAGATCGGCAGATCGGGTCGTTCGTGGTGGGCGGCCGCTGGCGACGTCGTCTCGAACATGGGCAACTCGCGGGGCATCTCCGGAGTGTACTCAGGACACCGCGAAGCCGTTCGGCCGACGAAACTGGCTGCGCACGGCGCTCGTGACGCGGTCCCCTTCGACCGACAGGAGAAGCAGGGTCCAATCCGGGGCGGCGGCGAACGCCGGTCGCTCCCTGACGCCGAGGTCGGCCAGGGGCAGGTCGACCGCCAATCCGTCCTTGCTCGGGTGGGTGCCGTAGGCGTGGCAGCCCGGGCCCGGTGTCCAGCCGTCACGCTCCGGGCCGGGCTCGGGCAGCGGCGGCGGTTCCGCGGCACAGATGTAGATCGAGGATGTCGGCGCGAACCAGCCGGGGGCATCCACCTCGACCGTGTCGGCCGATGCTCGGATGTGCAGGTTCACCGCGATCGGCCCGTCGAGCGCCACCGGGGAGAGCGTGCAGCCGGACACGAGCGCGACGAGCCCCCCGAGCGTGGCGAGGGCAGCCAGGATCGCGGAGCGCTTCGGCGTCAGACGTCGGCGTGGTGTGTCGAGCGACCACGCGGGTTCGGTGGGCTCAATCACCCTCATAGGCCGCCCGCACGCCGCTGGCAAGGTCGCGCGGCGCATACCCGAGCGCTGCGGCCGCCTTGGCCGACGAGGCCCAGTAGGTCACGCCGTGCGTCGTACGCCAGACCTCGCGGAGATCATCGGGAAGGCCTGCGGCACGGGCCAGCCACGCAGGCGCCAGCGTGCCGATGCGAACCACGGCATCCGGGATGACCAGCCGGGGCGGCCCGTGACGCCCCACACTCGCAGCCGTGGCGATGGCGTCGCGCAGGCTCAGGTTCTCCCCGCCGATCACATACGACTCGCCAACTCGACCGCGGTCCAGGGCGGCGACGATGCCTGCCGCGACATCATCCACATGGACCGCGGAGATACCGGTGTCGCCGAGCGCCTGGTAGGCCAGCGATCCGTCGTGCGCGGCCTTCAACTGGGCACCGATCGAGGAATGATCGCGCGGGCCATAGGTCACGCCCGGCATCGCCACGATGACCGGGGCACCGGCGACGATGCGCTCCACGACCGCGCGGTGGGCCAGGAACTTCGTCTCGTCGTAGTAGCTCAGGAATCCGAGGGACAGATCGCGTCGGTAGCGCTCATCGACGATCCGGCCCTTCGTGTCGCCAAAGACATTGATGGTCGAGACGTGGACGAGTCGCGGGAGCTTGACCACCGCGGCCGCGTCCAGGACTCGCAGCGTGGCACCCACGTTCGCGTCCAGCATCTGCGGGCGGTCGCGGGCCGGGATGCCGATCCGGTACATGCCCGCGATGTGGATGCCGGCGTCCGCGTCGCGCATCGCCTCGGCGATGGCAGCCGGCCGCGACAGGTCGCCGCCACGAACCTCCACCCCGAGGTCTTGCAGGTCGTCCGATCGACTCGGGTCGCGGACCACGGCCACCACCCGATCACCTCGCGCGACAAGGCGACGGACGACGGCGAGACCGATGAAGCCGGCACCTCCGGTGACGAAGACGCGCATCAGGGAGGCTGGCAGTCGCCGTCGACCGGGTCGGGGGCGGGGCGGCGGCCGGGGCCGGGGTCGAGGCGGGGGCCGTGGTCAGTAGACAGGCGTGTCCGGCCCCACGGCCTCGAGCCAGGTCTTGACCGCCTTCAGGAACGCGGCGGCCTGGGCCCCGTCGTTCGCGCGGTGATCGATGGCCAGGACCATGTTCATCATCTGGCGGATCGCGATGACGTCGCCGTCCGGCGTTTCCTGCACGACCGGCCGCTTGGTGATGGCCTCCATCGTCAGGATCGCGACTTCGGGCACGTTGATGATCGGCATCGTGAGGTTGGAGCCGAACCAGCCGGTGTTGTCGATCGTGAAGGTGCTGCCCCCGTAGTCGTCCAGCTTGAGCTTGCCCGCCCGGGCGCGGGCGGCGACGTCGGCGATGGCCCGGTTGAGGCCGCTGATGCTGAGCTGGTCCACGTCCCGGACGACCGGTACGAGTAGGCCGTCATCGACGGCGACCGCGACGCCCATGTGGATGCGCCGTTTGACCAGGAGTCCGGGCTCGGTCCAGTGCGCGTTGAAGGTCGGGAAGGTCCGGAGGGCGTCGACGGCCGCCTTGATGACGAAGGGAACGTAGCTGAGCGAGATCCCCTCGCGGGCCTG
>JACCVB010000160.1 GCA_013698385.1 Chloroflexota bacterium | reverse complement strand
GGGCGATCGACTCGGCGGCCTGCTGCCGTTCATCCGAGGCCGTCCCGACGATGACGATCTCTGCTCCGTCCGCCGCCACCCGGTCGCGCTTGATCGCGGGAGCGTCGGACGGCATCACCACGACGGCCGGGATGCCCAGCAGGCGAGCCGCTCGAGCCACGCCCTGGGCATGATTGCCTGAGGAGTAGGTGACAACGCCCCGGGTCCGCTCTTCGGGCGAGAGCGAGGCGATGGCGACATAGGCGCCGCGGATCTTGAATGCGCCGATCGGCTGGAGGCTCTCAGCCTTGAGGAAGGCCCGATCGTCCGGCGGTCCGAACGGCACCAGGGGCGTGTGGATGGCCACGCCCCGCAGCAGCTCGGCCGCGGCGCGGATGGCGTCGATCGTGACCAGGCCAGGCTCCGCGTCGGTTCGATCGCGCTCGACGCTCACCGGCGTTCTCGATCGCGAGCCGTCTGGCATTCGATGCACATGGCTGCCCACGGCAGGGCTTCGAGCCGTGCGGGCGCGATCGGGCGAGCGCAGCGCAGGCAGGTGCCGAAGGTCCCGTCGTCCAGCCGGGCGAGGGCGGCTTCGACGAGTTCGAGCTGGGCGGTCGATCGGTCGCGCAGGGCGAGATCGCGCTGTTGCTCGAAGACCTGGCTCGCCGCCGCGGCCTGCGAGCCGTAGGTCATCTGGCCGGGCGCCACGATGGCCTCACCGATCATCTCGGCCAGGTGGGCTCGCTCAGTCGTCAGGGCGGTTCGGATCGCCGCGAGGTCGGTGGACTCCATCCGCCAGATGCTACGCCGTCGACCCGTTCTGCAGTGGCTCGGTATCCTTGGCGACCAAGCGCTTGAAGGAGGTTCCGATGGCCACCGAGATCGATCCCGTCTGCGGGATGGAGGTCGACACGACGACTTCGCAGTTGTCCCACGAGCACGACGGAAGCACCTACTGGTTCTGCGGCAAGGGATGCCTGCTCGAGTTCAAGGACGACCCCGACAAGTACCTCTCGCCGGATCACCGCCCATCGATGTGAAGCGCCAGGTAAGTCGCAGCTAAGCGCTCCGGAGGATAGTGCTGGCCCACGGTCCTGACCGGGCACTCCTTGGAGGGGTCGGCCGCTTGATCCGTGCCGGCTGTGCCGGCGGAGGTGCGTCGTGGTCGCCCGTGTCCGAACGACACTCGTTGGTGTGCTGCCGCTGTTCCTGGTCCTGGTCGAGTTCGGCCGCCGCTGGCACTGAGCCTCGAGAGGATCCAGATCGGCAGCGTCTGCGTGCCGGCGCCGGCCGTGAACGTCGTCACGATGACCTCGTAGGTAGAGCGGTCCGAGGTTTCGGGTGCGCGCCGGGCTCGGAGACCAGGGCGGGGGGCGGGCTTCGGAGCCGCCGCGCCATATCATCACGGGGTGCACCTCCCTGGAGTGGTCATGGCGTGCCTGACGATGGCCATCGGCGTGGCCGCCGTTGCGTGTGGCGACGCGACCACGGTGCCGGCGACTCCCGCGATCCAGCCTGGGACGGCTGGCTCGCCGCGCGAGGTCAATCTGATCACCAAGGACTACAGCTTCCTGCCGGACGTCCTGGACCTCGTGCCTGGTGAGACCGTGCTGCTTCACGTCGTCAACGGCGGCCTGGCGGTCCACGAGGCCATTCTTGGCGACGATGCGGTGCAGGCGGCCTGGGAAAGCGCGGAGGCGGCGACGGTCGGTTCGCCGCCCGGTCCGACGCCCGTCGTCAGCGTCGCCCCGCAGGTCCGGGGCCTGCGCATCGTCGTTCGCTCGGGCGAGCGAGTGGACGTGGCCTGGACGGTTCCTTCCGCCATCGCCCCGTGGTCCGTCGGTTGCCACATCCCGGGCCATCTCGCCAGAGGCATGGTCATCCCGATCCGATGGGTGGACCGCCTATGAGTGGCGTGCTCGGTTCGTGAGGGGCGGGTGCGCCCGTGCCGGTGGTACGCTCTGTCTCCGCGCCAGGCGCGGGACGCGTGGAACGGCACCACCTGCACCACACATCACCAAAGCACGCCGAGGAGGACCTGCATGACCTACGTGATCGCCGAGCCGTGCATCGATGTGCTCGACGTGTCGTGTGTGTCCGTC
>JACCVB010000156.1 GCA_013698385.1 Chloroflexota bacterium | reverse complement strand
CGAATCACCTGGTCCGCGATCTGGACCGCGATCTCGCCGACGACGCCGTCCCTGGGCGCGGTGACGGCGTGTTCCATCTTCATGGCCTCGAGGGTGACGATCGGGTCCCCGGCGGCGACGGCCGCGCCGCGCGGCACGTGGATCGTGAGGACTCGGCCGGGCATCGGCGCCACCAGGTCGATCGGGCCGGTGGAGCCACTGCGCGCGGCGGCTCGGGCGGCGCGATCCACGTCTGGCGGTGGGGCGAGGCGGAACGGGGTACTGCGGCCGGCCAGGTCCAGGTGGACGGTGTCGCCGACGCGCACGAAGTCGAGCTCCGCGGCGGCAGGCAACCCCTCGACGGCTGGCATGGCGGTGACCTGTCGGACCTCATCCTCCGCAAGGACGCGCACGGACGGTGGCCCGTTCAGGCGCCAGGCGCCGGCCCACGGATCGGCCTCGCGCGCGGCGGGCTCGCGCGCGTCGGACGTTTCGATCAACGCCGATGCCGCCGCCGACCATGCAGCCTCGGGCACGGCCGTCCGCGCCACCCAGTCGTCCGGCGGCCAGATCCGATCGAGCGTGTTCGTCCGGACCTCGCCATCCCGAACGACGGGCTCGCGCACGAGCCAGCGCAGGAATCGAAGGTTCGTCGTCAGGCCCAGCACCACGGTCGAGTCGAGCGCGGCCGTCAGTCGGTCGAGCGCGTCGCCACGATCGTGGCCATGGGCGATGATCTTGGCCAGCATCGGGTCGAACCGGCCGGTCACCTCGTCGCCCTCCGCGATCCCGGCATCGACCCGGATGCCGTCGCCGGCGGGCCATCGAAGGCGCTCGACTCGACCGGTCGCGGGCAGGAACCCGGCCTCGGCGTCTTCCGCATACAGGCGGACTTCGATCGCGTGGCCGTCGAAGGCGACATCGTCCTGGGCCAGTCCGAGCGGCTCGCCGGCCGCGATCCGCAGCTGGTCCGCGACGAGATCCCGGCCGGTGATCAGCTCCGTGACGGGGTGCTCCACCTGGAGGCGCGTGTTCATCTCGAGGAACGTGAAGTCGCCTCGGTCGTCCAGGAGGAATTCGCAGGTCCCGGCACCTTCGTAGTCGACCGCTCGTGCCAACGTGAGCGCCGCCTCGCCCATTCGCTTGCGGAGTGCGCCATCGACTGCGGGCGAACCCGCTTCCTCGAGCACCTTCTGGTGGCGCCGCTGGACGGAGCAGTCGCGCTCCCCGAGGTGGACGGCGCTCTCCGCGCGATCGAACAGGACCTGGATCTCGACGTGACGGGCGCCTTCGATCAGGCGCTCCAGGATCAGACGATCGTCGCCGAAGGCCGTTTGTGCCTCGCGCCGGGCAGCCGCTAGTTCGGCCGACAGCCGGCCCGGGTCGCGGACGGTGCGCATGCCCTTGCCGCCGCCGCCGGCCGCGGGCTTGATGAGGAGCGGGGTGCCGATCCGCTGGGCTGCCGTGGTCAGCGCCTCGTCCGACTGGTCCGCGTCGTCGTAGCCCGCGATCGTCGGGATTTCGAGGCTCGCCGCGAGTCGCCGGGCCGCGGCCTTGTCGCCCATCGCTCGGATCGCGCCCGGCGGCGGGCCGACCCACGTGATCCCGGCGGCGGTGACGGCTTCGGCGAACGCCGCGTTCTCGGCGAGGAACCCGAAGCCCGGGTGGATGGCATCCGCGTTTTTCGCACGGGCGGCTGCCACGACAGCGTCGATGTCGAGCAGGTCGAGGGCCTCGCGGCCGTCTGTCGCGGGCGCGATCGAGGTCATCCCGAGGCGGTCCGCGGTCCGGGCGATCCTTGTCGCGATCTCGCCTCGGTTGGCGATGAACAGGCGACGGATCGACGGCGCCGACGACGGGTCGGCGTGCGTCACCGATCGGGCAAACGCGTCTAACGCGCCAGACGCGACCAGCCAGCGACCCCCAACACGTCGCGCCGGTAAGTCACCCCGCGCGATCCAGCGCTGGACGGATCGAGTCGAGGTCCCCAGGCGTTTCGCCGCCTCGCTTGGGCGCAGGTCCTTGCTCATCGTGGCGTGATTGTCGCATGCGGCGGATCGCGCGCGTCCGGTGCCGCCACCCTGCCCGTCCTCAGTCCTCAGTCCTCGGCCGCCGGCGCGTGCGCGATCTCGACCAGGGCGCGCCAGATCAGCACGAGCAACAGCGCTGACCCGAAAAATCCGAACCAGAATGGTGCCGTGATGCCGAATCGCTGCGCGATGAGCCCACCGATCAACGAACCGAGCGCCAAGCCGCCGAAGTTGCCGAGCATGTAGACGCTCGTGACCCGCCCCAGCAGCGCCGAGGGGACCGCGCGCTGGCGAACGACCGTGGACGTCGTGCCCCACACGACCGAGTGGATCCCGAACAGGGTCATCGTCGCCGCCACCACGAGCGCCGAGGTCGTGACCGCCAGGATCAGGTGGGTCACCGTTTCCAGCAGCAGCCCCGCGCGCATCAGCGTGGCCAGGGCGAAGCGGCGCTCCAACCGGCCATAGGCCGTCGAACCGATCAACCCGCCGATGGCCCCCATGGTGATCAGCAG
>JACCVB010000140.1 GCA_013698385.1 Chloroflexota bacterium | reverse complement strand
GCGCTGGCGTCTGCGGCCGCGGACGCAGCGTCCAGCGCGGGGTCGCCGTCCGTCGTCGTGACCCGTGCCAGGGACCAGGCGGCCGCGACGATGCTCGCCCTCGTGGATCGTGGCTTCGCACCCGTGTGGGTCCCGACCATCGCCGTGGTGCCGACCCCGCCAGAAGGTCTGCGGGCTGCCCTGGCCGGCCGCGATCCACAGTGGGACTGGGTCGTCGTCACCAGCGCGAATGCGGTCAACGCGCTCTCGGCTGCTGCCGCGGCCGGCGACGACGGTCGGACCCTCGCGGCGTTGTTCGATGCGGGCGGGATGGCGCCTCGCTGGGCGGCCGTCGGTCGACCCACGGAGCGCGCCCTCCGCGGTGCCGGGATCACGGCCGCCTTCCGTCCGGCGCGCGCGACCGGTGCGGCACTGGCCGACTCGATCCCGATGGTCGCCGGGGATCGGATCCTGCTGCCCCGGGGCGACCTCGCGGACGACTCCCTCCCGTCTCGCCTTGAGGCCCGCGGTGCGTCCGTCGACTCGGTCATCGCCTATCGGACGATCGAGGCGCCGCCGTCTTCACGATCGGCCCTCGCCGTCGCCGCTCGATCCATGCCGTGCGCCGTCGTCGTCACGAGCGGCTCGACCATCCGGGGCTGGCTCGGCCTGATCGACGACGGATCGCAGGCGCCGGGGCACGACGCTGCGGCCCTGGCCTCGCTCCGCCGACTTCCAATCATCGCGATCGGACCCGAGACGGCCCGAGAGGCCGCGGCCCTCGGGTCCACGGTCGTCGGGCAAGCCGCCAGCCCGGCCCCGGCCGCTATCGCCGAAGCCGTCGCCGATGCCTTCAGCCGCGATTTCGCCCGACTCCAGGAGACCCGATGATCCATCCCCCCGACCTGGCCACGTCCATCGCGCGGCCCACGCAACGTCCCCGTCGTCTTCGTCGAAGTCCCGCCCTCCGAGCGCTGGTCCGCGAGACCCGGCTCGATCCGGCCGCGCTCGTCGCCCCGCTCTTCGTCCGGTCGGGAATCGGGATCCGTGAGCCGATCGGCCCGCTGCCGGGCGTCGAGCGATTGTCACCGGACGAACTCGAGCGTGAAGCGACGGAGCTTGTCCGGCTGGGCGTCGGTGGCGTGCTCCTGTTCGGCCTGCCCGACACGAAGGATCCGGACGGACGCGGGGCAGACGCCGACGACGGGATCGTCCAGGAAACCCTCCGGCGGCTCCGCGCGCTGGACCTG
This sequence comes from Chloroflexota bacterium, assembly GCA_013698385.1. Taxonomy (GTDB): domain Bacteria; phylum Chloroflexota; class Limnocylindria; order Limnocylindrales; family CSP1-4; genus SPCO01. The sequence goes on along the minus strand of JACCVB010000140.1, from coordinate 4,463 downwards.
CCGCTCGTGCTCATCGCCGACACGTGCCTGTGCGAATACACGGACCATGGGCACTGCGGTCCGCTCCGAGCGGACGGCTCCGTGGATAACGACCGGGCGCTCGAGCGCCTGGCGATGACAGCGGTCAGCCAGGCGCGGGCCGGCGCGGACATCGTGGCGCCGAGCGCGATGATGGACGGCCAGGTCGCCGCGATCCGCACTGCCCTGGACGCCGAGGGCCTCAACGAGACGGTGATCATGGCCTACGCCGCCAAGACCGCCTCGGCGTTCTACGGCCCGTTCCGCGAGGCGGCCGGCAGCACGCCGGCGTTCGGTGACCGGCGCGGCTACCAGATGGACCCGGCCAACGGCCGCGAGGCGCTACGCGAGATGGCGCTGGATGTGGCGGAGGGTGCGGACCTGCTGCTGGTCAAACCGGGGCTGCCCTGCCTGGACCACATCGTCGCGGCCCGCGCCCGGTTCGATCTACCGATCGCGGCCTACCAGGTCAGCGGCGAGTACGCGATGATCGCCGCCGCCGCCGACCGCGGCTGGATCGATGGCCGCCGGGTCATGACCGAATCGATCACGGCGCTCGCGCGCGCCGGCGCGGACATCGTGATCACCTACGCCGCCGCCGATCTCGCCCGCTGGATCGCCGAGGACCGCGCGACCGTGGGGGCGGGCGCATGACTGTGGAAGGATCGATCTTCGTCCAGGCCGTCGCGCTCGGTCTCGATCCGGCGTGGCGCCGACTGCCGCCTGAGGAACGCGCGGCCGATGCGCAGGCGTTCCTCGACGCCGAAGACCGGACGTCGGCCGATGGCGTTCGCACCCTGACCTACTCATCGATCGGTCTGGAACGGGGCGTGGATCTCCTGCTGCTGCGGCTGGCGCCCGAACTGGACCTGCTCGAAAGCGCCGGCGCGCGACTCGCCCGCAGCGGTCTGGGGCGCTGGCTGTCCGTGCGCGACAGCCTCCTGGGACGGATCGCGGCTTCACAATACGTGACCAAGCCCACGGACCAGGAGCGCTCTGTCCTCGACGGCGTGCCCAAGCGCTACCTGATCGTCTACCCGTTCACCAAGTCGACCGACTGGTACCTCCTCAGCCGCGAGGCCCGCCAGGGCGTGATGAACGAGCACATGCGGGTGGGGCATGGCTACCCGACGGTGCGCCAGTTGCTGGCCTACTCGTTCGGCCTCGACGACGGCGACTTCCTGGTGGCCTATGACACGGACGACCTCGCGGTGTTCGGCGATCTCGTGCGTGAACTGCGCAGCACGGAGAGCCGGCGGTCCACGGTCAACGATCGACCGATCCTGATCGGTATCCGACACGATCTGGCGGACTTCGTGGAACTGCTCGACGGGCCGGGCACGTGACGGCGGCGACCCGATCGCCCCAGGCCGACCTCCGCCGCCGCGCCGACCTGCGCCGCCGCGCCGAGGACCTCTTCCCGGGCGGAGTCAACAGCCCGGTCCGGGCATTCCGGGCGGTCGGTGGTGAGCCGGCCATCCTGGCCTCGGGTTCGGGCGCGCGCGTGCGAGATGTCGACGGTCGCGAGTATCTCGACTACATCGGCGGCTGGGGACCGGCCATCCTTGGTCACGGGCATCCGGCCGTCGTGGACGCGATCCGGAACGCGGCGCTGGACGGGTTCGCCCTCGGCGCGACCGGCCCGCTGGAGATCGAGCTGGCGGAGCTGATCCGGGCGCGGATGCCGTCCATGGAACGGCTTCGCTTCACCTCGTCGGGGACCGAGGCCGTCATGAGCGCGATCCGCCTCGCTCGCGGGGCGACCGGCCGAGACCTCATCGTCAAGTTCGGTGGTGGGTATCACGGCCACAGCGACGGCCTGCTGACCGATGCGGGCTCGGGTCTGGCCACCTACGGCATCCCGGGGAGTGCCGGGGTCCCGGCGGCGGCCGCGGCGACGACCGTCGTGCTGCCGTACAACGACCGGGCCGCCGCTCGATTCGCTTTCGAGGCGCATGCCGGGCGGATCGCCGCGGTCATCGTGGAGCCGGTGGCCGCCAACGTTGGCGTCATCGCCCCGGTGCCGGGCTTCCTGGAGGATCTCCGCGAGCTGGCCCACGCCGATGGCGCGCTGCTCATCTTCGACGAGGTCATCACCGGGTTTCGCGTGGCCCCGGGTGGTGCCCAGGCGCGCTTCGGCGTCCGGCCCGACTTGACGACCCTGGGCAAGATCATCGGCGGCGGGATGCCCATCGGCGCGTATGGGGGCCGGGCGGATCTGATGGCGCTGATCGCCCCGTCCGGGCCGGTCTACCAGGCTGGCACGCTGTCCGGTCATGCGCTGTCCATGGCGGCCGGGATCGCCACGCTGGACGCTCTCGACATGGACGCCTACGACACGCTCGAAGACGTGTCCGCTCGACTGGAGGCCGGCCTCGCCGATGCAGCCGCCTCGGCCGGCCGCACGGTCGCGATCGCGCGGGTCGGGTCGCTGCTGACGGTCTCGTTCCGCGAACGAGCCCCGATCAACGGGGAGGAGGCGCTGACCTCGGATCGTGACGCGTTCGCGCGGTTCTTCCGGGCGATGCTGGCGGAGAACGTACTCCTGCCGCCGTCGCCGTTCGAGGCGTGGTTCGTTTCGCTCGCCCATGGCGACATCGAGATCGAGGAGACCGTGGCGGCCGCACGCCGGGCGTTCGCCGCATGATCGATCGCGCCGAACGCCTCCTGCGCGCGTGCCGACGGGAGCCCGTCGATCGAACGCCCGTCTGGTTCATGCGCCAGGCCGGCCGGTCCCTCCCGGAATACCGCCGCATCCGCGAACGCGCCCGACTGACCGACATCGTGGCCGACGCCGCCCTGTGCGCCGAGGTCACTCTCCAGCCCGTGACCCGCCTCGGAGTCGATGCGGCGATCGTCTTCGCCGACATCACGACGCCGCTGCCGGGCATCGGGGTCGCCGTCGACCTCGTCGACGGGGTCGGGCCCGTCATCGCCGACCCGATCGGCCAGGCGTCGGACCTCGACCGATTCCGGCCGTTCGACGCGCAGGCCTCGGTCGGTCCGCTGCTCGAAGCGATCGGGCTCATCCGGCACGCATCGCCGGTGCCGGTGATCGGGTTTGCCGGCGCGCCGTTCACGCTGGCGGCGTATCTCGTGGAGGGACGCTCGCCGCGCGATCTGGAGCGGACGAAGGCGCTCATGCATGAGGAACCTGCGGTCTGGGATCGCCTGCTGGCGCGGATCGTGGACATGGACCTGGCCTATCTCACGGCCCAGGCGGAGGCCGGCGCGCAGGCCCTCCAGGTGTTCGACTCGTGGGTCGGCCAGCTTTCGCCGTTCGACTACCGTTCGTCCGTCCTGCCCCACGTGCGGCGGCTGTTCCAGGGCCTCGAGGCGCTGGGCCAGCCCACGATCCACTTCGGGACCGGGGCCGCCGGCCTGCTGGCGCTGATGGCCGAGGCCGGGGGAGACGTCATCGGCCTGGACTGGCGGATCGCCCTGTCCGAGGGCTGGGCGAAGGTCCCGGGTCGCGCCGTGCAGGGCAACCTGGACCCACAGGCCGTGCTCGGGTCGTGGGCCGAGACCGAGCGCCAGGCGCGCTGGGTGCTGGACGAGGCCGGAAGCCGGCCGGGCCACATCTTCAACCTGGGCCATGGCGCGCTGCCGCCCACGGACCCGGATCAGCTCCGCCGGCTGGTGGACCTCGTCCACGAGACGACCGAGCGGAGCGTGGAGCCGGCGCTGAAGGGATCCGTCGGGTGACCGGTGCCGAGCGGCTGATGGCCGCCTGTCGCGGGCAGTCGGTGGATGCCACGCCGGTCTGGTTCATGCGCCAGTCGGGCGGTTCGCTGCCGGCATACCTGGCGATGCGGGAGCACCATTCCGTGCTGGAGATCGCGCGGTCGCCGGAGTTGTGCGCCGAGGTGACGGTCGGCGCCGCCGAGGCGCTCGGCACGGATGGCGCGGTCCTGTTCGCCGACATCATGCTGCCGGTCGAGGCGATGGGCGTCGCCCTCACCTTGACCGCCACCGGACCCGTGATCGAGCGACCGATCCGCACTGCGGCCGACGTCGCCGCACTTCGGCCGATCGATCCGGTCGCGGATCTCGGGTTCGTGCTGGACGCGATCCGGCTGGCTCGCGAGGCGCTGGGGGGACGCGCCGCGCTCATCGGCCTTGCCGGCGGGCCATTCACGGTGGCGGCCTACCTCATCGAAGGCGGCCCATCGCGCGATCAGATGGCCGCGCGCCGACTGGCCCTCGCGGAGCCCGAACTGTGGACAGCGCTCATGGATCGACTGACCGAGGCGACCGTCGCGTACGTGACCGCCCAGGTCGGGGCCGGCGCCGAGGTCATCCAGCTGTTCGACTCGTGGGCGGGGAACCTGGCCGCCCCCGACTACGATCGGCTTGTGGCACCGTGGTCCATGCGCATCCTGGACGCCGTTCAGACGGCCGGGGCTCCGGTCATCCACTACGCCGCGAATGGGGCCAATCTTCTA
>JACCVB010000106.1 GCA_013698385.1 Chloroflexota bacterium | reverse complement strand
CAAGTACATCGAGCGCGACGCCGCCCTCGAGCGCCGCTTCCAGCCGGTCATGGTCGAGGAGCCGACTCTCGAGCAGACCATCGAGATCCTGTTCGGGATCCGGTCGCGCTACGAAGACCATCACAAGGTCAAGATCACCGACGACGCCGTCCGCGCCGCAGCTGACCTGTCCATCCGCTACATCACCGACCGCCACCTGCCCGACAAGGCGATCGACCTGATCGACGAAGCCGCCAGCCGTGTCCGGCTGCGCACCGGCTCCATGCCGCCCGAGCTCAAGGAAGCCCAGAAGGAGCTCGATCGCGTCACCAAGGAGAAGGAATCGGCGATCAACGACCAGGACTACGAGGTCGCCGCCAACCTCCGTGACGCCGAATCAGCGGCCAAGGAGAACATCGACACCATCCGCGCCACCTGGCAGGAGACGCGGGGCGCCGAGATGGTGCAGGTGACTGACGAGGACATCGCCCAGGTCGTCGCCATGTGGACGGGCATCCCGGTCACGCGCATCGCCCAGGAAGAGTCCGAGAGCCTGATGCACATGGAGGATGCCCTACGCGAGAAGGTCATCGGCCAGGACGAGGCAATCGACACGATCGCCAAGGCGGTCCGCCGTGCTCGAGCCGGCCTCAAGGATCCCAAGCGCCCAATCGGCTCTTTCATCTTCCTCGGCCCCACCGGCGTAGGCAAGACGTGGTTGGCCAAGGCGCTCGCCGACTTCCTGTTCGGCAGCGAGGACGCGCTCATCAAGATCGACATGAGCGAGTTCATGGAGCGTCATAACGTCAGCCGCCTGGTCGGCGCGCCTCCCGGCTACGTCGGGTTCGACGAGGGCGGCCAGCTGACCGAGGCGGTGCGCCGCAAGAGCTACGCCGTGGTGCTCCTCGACGAGGTCGAGAAGGCCCATCCGGAGGTCTTCAACATCCTGCTCCAGATCCTGGAGGACGGACACCTGTCCGACGCCAAGGGTCGGCGGGTCGACTTCCGCAACTGCATCATCATCATGACCTCCAACCTCGGGGCCAAGCAGCTCCAGACGAACTCCAGCCTTGGGTTCCGCCAGCAGGGGACGACGGACGCCGCCCGCTCGGAGAGGTCGTACGAGTTGATGAAGGAGAAGGTCGCTGCCGAGTTGAAGCAGAACTTCAGGCCGGAGTTCCTCAATCGGATCGACGCGACGGTGGTCTTCCGGACGCTGACGGTGGACGAGATCGCGCAGATCGTGGATCTCATGCTGGAGCGGGTCAGGAATCAGCTTCGGGCGCAGGAGATGTCACTCGAGGTCACCGACGCCGCGAAGCAGCACATCATCAAACTCGGGTACGACGTCGCCTACGGCGCTCGACCGCTCCGACGCGTCATCCAGAACATGGTCGAGGACGTGCTCGCCGAGCACCTGCTCCTGGGGCGCTACGAACCAGGCACGACGATCGTGGTGGACAAGGACCCGGAAGCGGGCCTGGATGTCCACGCTGCCGAGGCGCGGACCCCCGTCGAAGCGCATTGACCAAGCGTTCGCGCCGACCGGCCTAGCCGTGGCGCGATCGACCAGCCGCTTCGTCTGTCAGACCTGCGGCGACGCCTTTCTTCGGTGGGAAGGGCAGTGCCGTTCGTGCGATGCCTGGAACAGCCTGGTGGAGACCGTGGTCCGTGCTTCACCCGCGGGCTCAAGGTCGTCTGGGCGGGCAGCCGGCCCCGTCAGTGATCGAGCGGTCGCACTCGCCGACATCGGCGAGACGGATGTCCCGCGCTGGCCGACCGGGCTTGGCGAACTGGATCGGGTGTTGGGCGGCGGCATCGTCCCGGGATCCGTCGTCCTCGTCGGAGGCGAGCCAGGGATCGGCAAGTCCACCTTGTTATTGCAGGTGGCGGCCGGCATCGGAGGCGAGGTCCTCTATGCGACGGGCGAGGAGTCGGCCCCGCAGGTGCGGATGCGCGCGGCGCGCCTTGGGTTGCTCGATGGTCCGTCCGGGGCGTCCATCGCGGTCCTCGCCGAGCATGACATCGGGCGCATCGTGGAGCAGGCGAGACTGACGCGCCCCGCCCTGGTCGTGGTTGATTCGATCCAGACGGCGACGGTCGATGAACTCGATGGCGCGGCGGGTAGTGTCGGGCAGGTCCGCGAGGCGACGGTCCGGCTGATGGACCTCGCGAAAGGCGAAGGGATCGCGGTGATCCTCGTGGGACACGTGACCAAGGATGGTTCGATCGCCGGGCCCAAGACGATGGAGCACCTGGTCGATGCCGTCGTGGCCATCGAAGGGGAGCGCTACGCCGCTCTGCGCATCGTCCGTGCCGCCAAGAACCGCTTCGGATCGACCGACGAGGTCGGCGTGTTCGAGATGGCCGCTCAAGGTCTCATGGAGATCGCCGACCCGGCTCGGGCGTTCCTGGCCGAACAGGCCGACGCGGCGCCCGGTCGTGTGGTCGCGCCGATCCTTGAAGGCAGCCGACCACTGCTCGTGGAGGTCCAGGCGCTGGTCGCCCCGGCGGGATACGGCACGCCGGCCCGTCGGGCGAGTGGCATCGATCCCAACCGGCTGAGCCTGTTGATCGCCGTGCTTGGGCGGCGCGCCGGGATCGCCCTCGGCACGTTCGATGTCTACGCGAATCTCGCCGGAGGCCTGAGTGTCGGAGAGCCCGGACTGGATCTCCCGCTGGCCATCGCCCTCGCCTCCTCCCTGCGCGATCGTCCGCTCGCGGCGGACACGGTTGTCATCGGCGAAGTCGGGCTGCTCGGCGAATTGCGGGTCGTCGCCGGCCTGGACCGGCGGCTGAAGGAAGCGGCCCGGCTTGGGTTCGGCCGGGCCATCGTGCCCAGGGCCAGCCGAGGGAATCCGCACACCGAGGTGTCAGGTCTGGCGATCGACCAGGTGGCGACATTGCGCGAGGCCGTGGCCGCCGCCCTCGATCCGACCGACACACATCGCGGCACGGTCCCAGCGATGCTAGGCTGACGCCTCGTCTTGCCCGGTTCGGGCCGGAGGTTGCCGGGGCTATTCCGTCGAGGGCCGCTTGATCCGCAATATCCGTGTCCTTGGCGCCGCCCTTGGGGGCCTGATCGGCCTGACCCTGGCCAGTACGGGGCAGGGATTGTTCCAGGGCGTTGCGTATGCCGGGGCGCTCCTCGCCGCCTGGGTCGTGGCCTGGATCGTCGTGGGCTTCGCGATCCTGCCGTACCTCACCATCGTGCCCGCGACGTGGCTGATCGCCCGGGTGCAGGATCTCTCCACCGCCGAGTTCGTGACCGCCGTGGTCGGCCTCGTGCTGGGACTCCTGATGGGCCTCCTCCTCGGATTTCCGCTGGCGAACTTCCCCCAGCCCTTCGGCACCTGGCTGCCGCTCGGCACGTCGCTCTTCCTGGGGCTCGGGATGCTCGGACTGACCGTGGCCAAGCGGAGCGACCTCCTGGCCGCCGCGGAGGCCGTCGGCCTGGTGCGCGTCGCCGGATCGGAAGTCTCCGAGAAGGTTCGGACCGGAGACCCGCGGATCGTCGTCGATACGAGCGCGATCATCGACGGCAGGATCGCCGAGATCGTGGAATCGGGCTTCATCTACGGCACGCTCGTGATCCCGCGTTTCGTCCTGGATGAACTCCAGCACATCGCGGACAGCTCGGACACGCTGCGCCGGAACCGGGGTCGACGAGGGCTCGAGATCCTGGCGCGCATGCAGAAGGAGCCGGGCACGCCGGTCGAGATCGTCGAGGACGAGGTCCCCGGAGAGTCCGAAGTCGACGCCAAGCTCGTGGCGCTGGCGCGCACGCGCAGTCGGGTGATCATGACCAATGACTTCAACCTCAATCGCGTCGCCGAGCTGCAGGGCGTCCGGGTCATGAACATCAATTTCCTGGCGAATGCCGTGAAGCCGGCCGTGCTGCCGGGTGAGGAGCTCCGGGTACGGGTCATCCAGGAAGGCAAGGAAGCCGGACAGGGCGTCGGGTTCCTGGACGACGGCACGATGATCGTCATCGAGGGCGGCGCACGCCACATCGACCGTGATCTCGATGTGTCGGTCACGCGCGTGCTGCAGACCGTCGCTGGGCGGATGATCTTCGCCCAGCCTCGCCTGGATTGAGCGCCGACGTTCCGGAGGCCGTCGCAGATGCGATCGTCGTCGCGGCCGGGGCTTCCAGGCGGATGGGCGGGACGGACAAACTCGGCTGGTCTTTGGGCGGCCAGCCCCTCCTGGCGCACACGCTCGCCGGCCTGGCCGCGTGTCCGGAGATTGGTTCGCTCGTGCTGGTGACCGCCGCCGAGCGCCACGCCGAGCTGACCGGCGCCCCATGGCTCCCTGGGATCGTCCGTGAAGTCGTGCTCGGTGGCGCGCGACGACAGGACTCGGTTCGTGCCGGCCTCGAGGCCCTGGAGCGGCTCGTCCCGGATCCGGACGGGGCCCGGGTGGTCCTCGTTCACGACGGAGCTCGGCCGGTGGTCAGCCCGTCGCTGGTCACGTCGGTCGTCGCCGCGACGATCGAGTTCGGCGCCGCGATCCCCGTGGCTCCGATCGTCGAGACGGTCAAGCGGGTCGAGGACGAGCTGGTCCTCGAGACGCTCGATCGCGCGACGCTTGCGACCGCCCAGACACCCCAGGGCGTCCGCCGCGCGATCTTTCGCGAGGCGCTGGCGAGGATCGAAGCCGGCGAGATCGCGGCATCGGACGGCTGGACGGACGAAGCCGCGTTACTGGCGGCCTGTAGAATCCCGGTCCGCGCCGTGCCAGGCGATCCCCGCAATCTCAAGGTGACCGTGCCCGCCGATCTGCTCCGTGTCGCTCAGCTGCTCGAGATCGCGCCCGACGCGTCCCGTACCCGCACCGGCATCGGCCACGACAGCCATCCATTCGGTCCGGGCGAACCCCTGTGGCTCGGCGGTCTCGAGTTTCCCGGGGTGCCCAGACTGCACGGTCACTCCGACGGCGACGCCGCGCTCCACGCGATCGCCGACGCGCTCCTTGGGGCCGCCGGCGCCGGTGATCTGGGTCGACTGTTCCCGGCCGACGACTCGACCCCGGTCGGGGTCGCCAGCGGCGGGTTGCTGCGTGCCGCCGTCGAGCGGATCGCGCAGGCGGGCTGGCGCCCAGCGGGTGTCGATCTCGTGATCATCGCGGCCCGGCCTCGGCTGGCCGACGGGCTCGATGCGATGCGGGCGACGATCGCCGAGCTGGTCGGCCTTGCGCCGGAAGCTGTCAGCGTGAAAGCCTCGACCGGCAACCTGGACGGATCTGACGGTGCGGGGCGGACCGTCTCTGCACTGGCCGTCGTCACGGTCATGCGAGCCTGATGAGCGTCCGGCTCCACGACACGCTCACGGGAGGCGCTCGGCCGCTCGTCCCCCTGGACGAATCGGGTGTTCGGATCTATTCGTGTGGCCCGACGGTCTACGGCCCGGCACACATCGGGAACTTCCGGTCCTTCCTCTTCGCCGACCTGCTCGTCCGCTACCTGCGCTGGCGCGGCCACGCCGTCCGCTGGGTGATGAACATCACGGATATCGATGACAAGATCATCCGGGGTGCCGCCGCGGCCGGCGTCGGGATCGATGTCCTCGCCGAGCGTTACGTGGGCCAGTTCCTGCGCGATGCAGCGGCGCTGCGGATGACCCGACCTGACGCGCTGCCGCGCGCAACCGCGTATATCGACGAGATCGTCGCGCTCATCGGCACGCTTCTCGAGCGAGGCCACGCCTATCGCACGGACGACGGCTCGATCTTCTTCCGCATCGCCTCGTGGCCGACCTACGGACGGCTGGCCCGCCTCGACCCGGAGCAGCTCCAGGTCGGCGAGCGGGTGGAAGCGGACGAATATGCCAAGGACGACGTGCGCGACTTCGCCCTGTGGAAGGGTCCCAAGCCCGGGGAACCATCCTGGGATACCGCCATCGGTCCGGGCCGGCCGGGTTGGCACATCGAATGCTCGGCGATGAGCATGGCCGAGCTCGGCCCATCCTTTGATATCCACACCGGCGGAGTGGACCTGATCTTTCCTCACCACGAGGACGAGATGGCGCAGAGCGAAGCGGCCACCGGCCGGCCCTTCGTGGGAACGTGGCTGCACTGCGCTCACCTGCGCTCGGACGGCACCAAGATGGCCAAGTCGACCGGCAACATCGCCCGCGTGGGGGACTTGCTCGAGGCCGGCGTATCCGCCCGGGCGCTGCGCTACGCGTTGATCGCGGTCCAGTATCGAGCCGGCCTCAACCACTCGGACGCGTCGCTCGCCGCGGCCGCCGCCGCGCTCGACCGGATCGACGCGATCGTCGCCGCGCTCGAGACCTACCGCGAGGAGCGCCCGGACGATGCCACGCTGCCGGCCGCCCTGGACGCGGCGCGCGAGGCCTTCGGGGCCGCCCTCGACGATGACCTGAACATCTCGGCGGGGCTCGCGGCCGTGTTCGACCTCGTGCGTGACCTGAACCGACGGATCGGGGCACGCTCCATCTCGACGGCGGATGCCGCGCGGGCACTGGCCGTGCTGCGTGACCTGGACCGAGTCCTGGGGATCCTGCCCGACGCGCCAGATGATCTTCCTCCGGACGTGGCGGCCATGCTGGAGCAGCGCGCGGCGGCCCGAGAGGCGCGCGACTGGGCCGCATCGGATCGACTGCGTGACGGATTGGCCGAACGTGGCATCGTGGTCGAGGACGCGCGCGACGGGCAACGCTGGCGTCCGAGCGCAGAGGTGCATCGTGGCTGACCGACCTTCCGACGATCGACGGCGCGGCGGATCTCGGCCTTCCGGCGGACGACCGGGTGGGCGACCGATCGGCGGGCGCCCCGGAGCCCCGGGAGGACCGCGCTTCGACCCCGATCGGGGTCCGGCTCGGCCGTACGACCGTGCCGGTCGACCGCCGATGGGCGGACGTCCCCCAGGCCCCGGACCATCGGGACCACGGCTTGGAAGCGATCGACCGTGGCGCCCATCCGGTGATCGCCCGGACGACGGGCGACGCTGGCGGGACGACGGTCCGGGTCCTTCGGGTGCCGGTCATGGCGGAGGCTGGCGTGCACCCGGCAACGGACCCCCGCGGGGCGACTTCCGACCTGGACCGCGCAAGTTCGGCGGCCCACGTCGGTTCGACGGCCCACCTCCGTTCGACGGGCCACGGAGACCCGGTCGGCCGGACGAGCTGCGCTTCGATGGACCGCGAGCGTCACTCCCGCCGCCCGAGGCGTTGACGGAGGATGAAGAGTTGGTCGCCGGACGACGTCCGGTCGAGGAGGCATTCGTGGCGCGACGGCCGGCACGCCGGCTGCTGGTCGTGCCGCAACGCCGGGCCGCCCTGGAGCGCCTGGTCCTGCACGCGACGAACCTACGCATCCCGATCGTCGAGGTGGAGGGTGGCTCTTTGACGGCGCTGGCCGGCTTCGACGGACACCAGGGCATCGCGCTCGTGGTCGAGCCACGCATCTTCGCCTCGATCAACGACGTCCTGGCGCGCGCCGCCGAGCGTGGCGAGCCGCCGTTCATCCTCGTCCTCGATTCGCTCGAGGATCCGCACAACGTCGGCACCCTCCTGCGCAGCGCGGAGGCCGCAGGCGTGCACGGCGTCCTCTTCCCGACCCATCGGCAGGCGCCGCTCAGTCCGTCCGCCGTCAAGGCTTCGGCCGGCGCCATCGAGCATCTCCTGCTCTGTCCGGTGGACGACCTGGCCGGGGCCCTGAGCGATCTTCATGCCCACGGCCTGCGGGTGGCCGGGGCCGATGGGGAGGCGCCGCTGACCGCTCGACAGAGCGACCTCCGGGGGCCGCTGGCCATCGTCGTCGGCAGTGAGGGCCAAGGACTCGGGCCGACCGTCCGCCGCCGCTGCGACCTGTTCATGCGGATCCCGATGCGAGGGGCGGTCGGATCGCTCAATGCCGCGGTCGCCGGTTCCATCCTGCTGTTCGAAGCTCTCGCCCAGCGAGGCGACGAAGCGCCGGTCTCCACCCCAGCCCCGGCCGCCATCGAGCCGGCTCCGGCAGCGGCCGACGACGTCCCCGAGGTCGAGCCAGATCCGGGTTCCGTCGCGAAGCCCGCACCGGACGACGACCTCCTGCCCGAAGGCGGACCGCCCGTGCCACCCGCCGGCGCTGCGCGCAAGCCCCGCGCCGCCCGCCCGCCGCGCGCTTGACCCATCGGGTCGGCGCGCCCTATCATCTCCCGGCGCCGAACGGGCCCTTCTGCGGTATGGCCCTGCCCGTCGCGCCGACGTAGCTCAACTGGTAGAGCAGCGGTTTTGTAAACCGCAGGTTCCGGGTTCGAATCCCGTCGTCGGCTCCAAGCGCACATCCATCGGTGACGGATCACACCACGGGGCCGCAGTCTCGATCCGGCAACCGCGCAACAGTGGGTAGGTTGAGCAGGTGGTGAGCTCAGCTGGCTGTAGACCAGCCGCCTTCGGCTATGGGGGTTCGATTCCCTCCCTGCCCACCACTCATCAGCGGCACCCGTGAAGGTCTTCGGGCCCACATAGCTCAGCTGGCAGAGCACTTCCTTGGTAAGGAAGAGGTCATCGGTTCAAGTCCGATTGTGGGCTCCACGCCCCTCTGATCATCGGAAGCGTCCAGCGGCGTCGCCGCGCCTGTTAAGGAGTGAAACGGTCCTGTGGCCAAGAAGAAGTTCGAGCGCAACAAGCCGCACGTCAACATCGGCACGATCGGCCACATCGACCACGGCAAGACGAGCCTGACCGCGGCGATCAGCAAGTACCTCGCGTTGAAGGGCTCGGCCGA
>JACCVB010000105.1 GCA_013698385.1 Chloroflexota bacterium | reverse complement strand
ACCAGCTGACGAGGCCGTTCAGGGCGGTCAGGATGAACGCGGCCGCGGCCGTCGGATCCGTCGCGGCAAAATCGCCACGCTCCATGCCGTCCCTGATGATCGCCCGGAGTCGATGCTCGTAGGCGGCCCGGCGGCGGCCGATCTCCGCACGGTGCGGCGCGGACAGGGAACGCCACTCGTGGACGAACACGCTGGCCCGACCGATGTCCTCGGTCACGACGCCGACATGGGCCCGGACCAGGGCGGTGAGTCGGCTGCCCGGGTCAGGGGCGGGCGTTCCGTCGGAGTCGGAGTCGTGGTCGGAGGCGGGGTTTGAGTCGCCGAGGACAGAGAGGGCGGCGTCGGCGGCGGCCTCGAACCGATCCGCCGTTCGCACGACGATGGACCACAGCATGTCCTGCTTGGAGGTGACGTGGGCGTACAGGCTGGCGCCCTGGATGTCCAGGGCACGGGCGATCTCGCGTACGCTCGTGCCGGCATAGCCATGCTCGTGGAAGAGCGAGCTGGCGGCATCCTCGATCTCGCGCCTGCGCGATGTCTCGACCACCCGACCGGGCCTCCGCGTTACCTAACGTGCGTTAGGCGGGGAGCCTACGCCAGATGACCGTGGTGCGGCAAGGGGCGACCGCTCGTCACTCCCCGCTGAACCGAGGCGGCCGCTTCTCGCGGAAGGCGGCCAGGCCCTCGGCATGGTCCGCGCTCGCGCCGGCAAGGCCCTGGGCGGCTGCCTCGGCTTCGAGCGCCTCGTCGAGGTCGGTCGACCAGCCGGCTTCGAGCAGCCGTTTGGTCATCGCCAGCGCCCGGGGAGGGCCTTCGGCGATGCGGTCGGCGAGCGCATGGGCCGCGGGCAACAGCTCGGCCGCCGGCACGACCCGGCCGACGAGCCCGATGGCCAGGGCCTCGTTCGCTCCGAGCGGATCGCCGACCAGGGCGAGTTCGGCCGCCCGAGCGGCGCCGACCAGTCGCGGCAGCAGCCAGGTCAGTCCCGAGTCCGGCACGAGCCCGATCCGCCCGAACGCGAGCACGAACCGGGCGTCCACGGACGCGATCCGGAGATCAGACGCGAGCGCCAGCGAGGCGCCGGCGCCGGCGGCGACCCCGTTGATCGCGGCGATGACCGGTTGGGGCAAGTCCCGGAGGGCTCGCACCATCGGGTTGTAGCGCTCGCGGAGTTCGACCTCGAGGGGCGGGGCATCGGGCTCGGCGCGCTCGGCGAGGTCCTGTCCCGCACAGAACGCCCGGCCTGCACCGGTCAGGACGACGACCCGGATGGCCGAGCTTCGCGCGATCGCGAGGAGCGCCTCCAGCAGGGCGACCTTGAGCGGGACGGTGAGCGCGTTCAGGCTGTCGGGGCGGTCCAGGGTCAGGGTCACGACGGACGCGCGCGTTTCGATCCGGAGCCCATCGCGGGACTGGAGCGCCTCGTCGGCCGGCGAGCCGGCCGAGGAGCGCGATCGATCCCCCATGTCGGTCAGCCGGCCCCGCCGCCGTCGAACTCGACGAGTCGGCCGTCGATCAGCTCGAAGACCCGACGCTCGATCGGTTCGTCCGCCCCGCCCGATTGCTCGACCACGAACTCGGCGAACAGGCTCGCGAACTCGGCGTCGTCCGGTCGAAGCGCCGCGGCCGTCAGCAGGTGTCGTTCCGGGATGCCGATGAGCACCCGGTTCCCGCTGCCGAGTTCGCGCTCGAGGTAGGCCATCGCGTCCGGCAGGATGATCCGCACGGCGTCCGTGCCGTCGCCCGTATCCGAGCTGATGATATGACGCTGGCCCGACGCCTCCTCGCTCCACGGCGCGGTCGCTGACCAGGTCGCGAGGTTGCGCAGCGCCGCGTCCTGGAGCTCGGCCGGTTCGATGCCCCACGTCAGGAGGTGGTCGCCGTTGACCACGATGTCGAATCCGCCGGCGGGGATGGTGTAGACGACCGGAAGCCCGGCCGGACCGGTATCGATCAGTGGCTGGGCGTGGCTCTGCGTCGAGTGCGCCGCCAATCGATCGCGATCGATCGATTCGAGTTCGAGGCCCTGGGTCCCGACCGGCCGAAATGCCGGTCGGATCAGGTCGCGGGCGTGACTCCAGTCGTGCTCGGGCGAGTCGGCGATCGAGGTCTTCGTCCCGGTCACCGGGACATGCCCGCTGACAGGCGAGGATTCGTCGATCGGTGCGAGGACGTCGGGAGCGGTGTCGCGGTAGAGCGGCGCCGGCTCGTCGTCAAGGGCTCGTGCGCGATCCGGCCCCGTGTCGGACCCACCTTCGAATGGATCCTGGGTCATGTCGTCTCCCCTCGGGTTCGGCTGCTCATCGACCGGTCCAGGCGGGAGCCCGCTTCTCCATGAAGGCGCGCATGCCCTCACGCTGGTCGTCCGTGGCGAAGAGTTCGAAGAAGGCTGCGCGCTCGGCCTGGAGCCCGGCCCGGAGCGGCAGTTCCTCTGCCTGGCGAACAGCTCGTTTCGCGGCTCGCACGGCGAGTGGCGGCATGGATGCGATCACATCGCCGAGCGCGAGTGCCGCCTCGAGGACCTCGTCTGCGGGCACGACCCTGGTCACGAGACCGGCCGCTCGAGCCTCCGCCGCGTCCATCGTCCGGCCGGTCAGGATCAGCTCCATCGCCCTGGCCGTACCGACCGCGCGAGTGAGCCGCTGGGTCCCACCTGCCCCTGGCATGACCCCGATCCGAATCTCGGGCTGGCCGAAACGGGCATCCTCACCGGCCACGATCAGGTCGCACGACATGGCTAGCTCGCAACCGCCGCCCAGGGCATAGCCGCGGACGGCCGCGATCAGGGGCAGACCGACGGCCCAGATCCGATCCCAGACATCGAAGCGCCCCTCGCTGGTCAGGCGCTCCGGAGTCTGGGCGGCGAGTTCGGTGATATCGGCGCCGGCGGCGAAGGCGCGAGTACCGGCCCCGGTCAGGACCACGGCGCGGGTGGTGCCGTCACGATCCAGCCTCGTCATGACATCGGCGAGCTCGTCCAGCAGGTCGAAACTGAGCGCGTTCAGCGCGGCCGGGCGATCCAGGGTCAGGAGGGCAACGCCGTCATGCCCGTCGGGCGGGGCGTCCACGCGGATGAAGCGGGTCGCGGGCTGGGCCTTGGTCACGCGGCTCCTCGCTGGTCGTCCGTTGCAGTATCCACGTTCAGAGAGGCGCCGGCTCGGGCCCGACGCATCCGGATGGTGGCGCTTGGCGCCAGGAGCGTTCCAACGGGCGAAGGAGCGTCGGCTCAGCGGCGTTTGGAACGCACTGGATCCCCGATCGATTTGGCTGAGCTCATCGTGCGACGGCGTTCCAGTGTCCGTTGGAACGGTGGTGGCGCCAGAAACTTTCGTGGCACGATGCGGTCCGGTTCGGGCACCGGTCGGGGCCGGTTCGGGCGCCGGTCGGGCGGCTGCGGTCGGCTCCGGGGTCAGGGCATCAGATCAGAGGCATCTTCGAGCACAAGGATAGTGGCCAGGCCCGGGGCGATCTCGCGCAGGTTTCGCCCGGCGGCACGCATCGGATCGGAGCGCAGGCCGGCGTCGAGCGCGTCCCGATCGTCGAACGTCATCGAGGTGATCAGCACGAGGTCCGTCTCGGCTCCCAGGGCCTCGCTCACCCGGCGGACGAGCACCCCGCGCAGGCCGGGCGTCTCGGCGACAAGGGGCAGGTGCTCGTTCGCATAGCGCTGTTCGAATTCGGTCAGGGCGTCCGGGCCTCCCTCGGGTCGGCGGTAGAGCGCGAGCAGGGTGGTCATCGGGGCACCTCGGGTTCGGTCGGGCCATCGGGGTCGGTGCCCGCTCGCTGGCGGGCGATCGTCTGCGTGGAACGGTAGAACGAGCGGAGCGCTTCCGTCGCGGTCGTCGGCTGTTCGGGTCCGCGAGAAGAGACGCTTACCGGGCGACCGTAGCGGGATGCCACCCGCCCAACGATCGAGACGCGAGGCACGCAGGCGTGGCAGCATGACCACCCTCGTCCTACGGATACTTGGCCATGATTCACGTCGAAGGACTCGTCAAGCGCTACCACAAGGCGCCGCGCAATGCCGTGGATGGCGCCTCATTCGACGTGGGCGCGGGCGAGTTCTTTGCGCTCCTGGGACCGAACGGTGCGGGCAAGACGACCACCATCTCGATCCTGACTACGACCCTGGCCCCGACCAGTGGACAAGTGACGATCGCAGGTCACGAGATCGTGTCGGAGGCGACTGCCGTCCGTCGCGAGGTAGGGATCATCTTTCAGCTCCCCAGCCTGGACGTGAACCTGACCGGGGAGGAGAACGTTCGTTTCCACGCCGTGCTCTACGGCCTGTTTCGCTATGCCCCCGCCTACATCCTCATGGACCCCGCCTATCGGCGCCAGGTCGACGAGCTGAGCGCGCTGCTGGGTGTGGAGCGCGAGATGTTCGAGCCGGTGCGGACGTACTCGGGCGGCACCCGCCGCAAGCTTGAGATCATGCGCAGCCTGATGCATCGGCCCAAGGTGCTCTTCCTCGATGAGCCGACGGCCGGGCTTGATGTCCCGAGCCGGCGCACGCTGTGGGCCTACCTCGACCGCGTGCGCCGCGAGATCGGGACCACGGTCTTTCTCACCACCCACTATCTGGAGGAAGCCGAGCAGGCAGACCGGATATGCATCATCGACTCCGGGCGGGTGGTTTCGAACGGTACGCCGGACGAGATCAAGGCCGACCTGGTGGAGGAGTACGTGCTGGTCGACACGCACGACCGGGCCGGTCTGATCGCGGAGCTCGAGCGCTTGCACCTGTCGCATGCCGGGCAGGGGCCGTTCCGGATCGACCTCGATGGTCGGGGCGTGCATGCCATCCTCAAGTCGATCGCTACGCCGCTCAGCATGGTGAAGACGCACACGCCCAGCCTGGAGGACGCGTACCTCGGGATCGTGGAGCAGGCCGGTGAGTGAGGTCTCAGCGGTCCTGATCATCGCGCATCGCGACTTCATCAAGCTGCTCCGCGACCGAACGCGGCTCATCGCCGATTTCGCCTTTCCGCTGATCTTCATCGGCATCCTTGGCAGCAGCCTGCAGGCGGGCTTTGGATCGCCCGGCGGCCTGAACCTGCTCACCTTCGTGTTCACCGGAGTGCTGGCGCAGACGATCTGGCAGTCGTCGGCCTTGGGGGTCATCTCGATGGTCGCCGACCGCGAGCAGGACTTCAGCCAGGAGATCTTCGTCTCACCCATCTCGCGCTACTCGATCATCTTCGGCAAGATCCTGGGCGAGTCGCTGGTGGCACTGCCGCAGGCGGTCGCCATCATCGCCTTTGGGCTGGTGTTGGGGGTGCCGCTATCCTTAGGCGTCCTACTGGCGCTGGTTCCGATCATCCTCATCGTCGCGGTCTTCGGCGCGGCGTTCGGCGTGCTGATCCTGTCGAGACTGCCGAATCAGCGAGCCGCGAACCAGATCTTTCCGTTCGTGATGCTGCCGCAGTTCTTCCTGGCCGGGATCTTCGCTCCGATCGATAAGCTGCCGTGGTTCCTGGACATCCTCTCCAGACTCTCACCGATGCGGTACGCGGTCGACCTGTTGCGCGACATCTACTACGCGATCGAGCCGGACGCGGTGCGCGTCCCGATCCTCAGCGCGCCAGCCAACCTGGCGATCATCGGCAGCATGTTCGCGGCGTTCATCGTGGTCGGGACCGCGCTATTCGTCCGCTCGGAACGCAACCGCTAGACCAAGCGAAGTCTCGGCTGCCGGCCGAGGCCGCGCCGCCCACCGTCATCTGGGCACCTCAGGTTCGGTCGGGCCATCGGGGTCGGTGCCCGCGCGCTGGCGAGCGATCGTCTGCGTGGAACGGTAGAACGTGCGGAGCGCTTCCGTCGCGATCGCCGGCTGTTCGGCGAAGGCCTCGTGACGGGCGTCCGGCAGGACGAGCAACCGACCATCGAGCACGCTCCGCGAGAGGCGCCAGGCCTGGTCCACCGGCACGAACGGGTCGCCGTCACCGACGACCACAAGCGTCGGCGGATCGATCGAGCGGATCTCGCGAGGAGTCAGCAGCGGCTGGCTCGCGACGTCTGCCGCGATGGCCGGCAGGAGTCGGCGCCAGGCACCCGGTCCCTGGGTGGGGTCGTGGCGCTGGGCAAGGTCGGCGGCCCAGGCTGGATCGGCGCGCTCGATCCGGAGCGGATCCATGAGCCGTCGCG
>JACCVB010000103.1 GCA_013698385.1 Chloroflexota bacterium | reverse complement strand
TTCCTGGCCGGGATGGGGCTGCTCCTGGGCGGGGAGCTGGCATTGAGTGGCACGCTCTTCGGGCTGGTCGTCGCCGGCGTCGTGCTGGTCGTGTTGCTGGCGGCGCGCCGGATCGGTCGTCGGACGTACGTGCCGTTCGGGCCGTTCCTGATCGTCGGGGCGCTGTGGGGGGCGCTCGTCCTGCGTGCGGCGACGACGGGTGGATCATAAGCGCGTCCTCCCCCTCACGTAGGGTCGACCCTGACTATCGAGCCATCGTCGCCGACGCCGGTGGGAGCTAGACTCCGGGGTGGCCGGACTGGACGCGCCGGGGTATCATGCCCGCGGCAACCACCGGCGAGCGTCCACCGTCAATCGGCGCCGCCCCCAACCTCGGTGCGCCCACGGAGCCTGTTCGCAGATGATGTCGCCCGCGTGATCCGCCGCCAAACCGACCGATCGGACGCCCCGTCAGCGTTCCCGATCGCGAGCGGCTGGTCCAGCACCCCCGCGGCGCCACGCCGGCCGGGCCTGCGTCGCCACCTCCCCGCCCTCCTGCTGCTCATCCCCCTCGTGGTCGGGCTGCTCGGCGCGCCCGCCGGGACCGCAGAGGTAAACGGCAACGAACTGTCCGACGCGAAGGCGAAGCAGGCGCAGCTAAAGAGGGAGATCGCCACTCAGAAGGCGCAGGTCGCCCAGCTCGGCGAGCTCCAGTCCAGCCTAGCCCAGGAGATCCGCGCGACGCGTACCGAGCTCAAAGGGATCAATGCGGATCTCGGCTCGGTCCGCAAGAAGATCACCACGATGCAGGGTCGGATCGACACGGTGCAGGCCAAGTACGACCGTCTCGTGGCCCAGCTCGAGGTGATGAACCAGGAACTGGTGCGGATCCAGGCCGAGGAGACCACCAAACGCGCAGAACTCGGCGAACGCCGCGCCCTGCTGGCAGATCGCGTCCGCAATGCCTACGACACGGATCGCACGTCCCCGCTCGAGACGTTCCTGTCCGGCGGCACCTTCACCGATCTGCTGTCCCAGATGAGCTACTACATCGACATCGGCGAGCAGGACCAGGCGCTGGCCGAACAGATCGGTCGGGACAAGGAGACGCTTGCGGCGATCCACGAGAACCTCGTCCAGACGCGGACCCGGACCGATGACCTGCGCCTCGAGACGGCCGCCAAGAAGCGGGCGCTCGACGCCAGCCTCAAGGAGCTCAAGGAAGTCAAGGCAGAGCTCAAGGTTCTCGAGGCGAAGACGGCCAAGGCGCTCGCCAAGCAGAAGGCCCGCTATGCCGCCGTCGCCCGAAGCAAGGCCTCCGCAGCCCGGATCATCCGACAGGCGGCGGCGCGCCAGCGGGCCCTCGCCAACCGGATCAAGAAGCTCATCGCCGCCCAGGTCAGCCGGGGCCAGATCCCCTCGAAGTACAACGGGCGACTGGACTGGCCGATGGCGGGCTCCACGACCCAGAACTTCGGCTGCACCGGGTTCGGATGGGAGCCGCCGCAGGGTTCGTGCGCCCACTTCCACAGCGGGGTCGACCTCGTTGCGCCGTCCGGGACCCCCGTCAAGGCCGCGGCCGGCGGGACCGTCGCCTACGTCGGCTGGAACTGGGCGGATGGTCCGGATCCGGCCTGGATCGTCATCATCGCCCACAGCTCGAGCCTGCAGACGTGGTACGCCCACATGCAGCCCACGCGACCCGGCGGCCTGTCGGTCGGCAGGTCCGTGAGGAAGGGCCAGGTCATCGGCTACGAGGGGAGCACGGGCCAGTCCACCGGGGCGCATCTCCATTGGGCAGTCATGCTCAACGGCAACTTCGTCAATCCTCGCCTCTTCCTGTAACACGCGGTTGACGTGCGTGGCCGGGGTCGCGTGCTAGCATCGAGCCCCGGACCCAGCACCCGCGGAGGCAGATCCTGACCGTGAAGCGGACGATGGCGGTGATCCTTGCAGGCGGCGAAGGCGAGCGCCTGTCCATCCTGTCCCAGGAGCGGGCCAAGCCCGCCGTCCCCTTCGGCGGCAAGTACCGGATCATCGACTTCACGCTGTCCAACTGCGTCAACTCGGACATCGACGATGTGGTCGTCCTGACCCAGTACAACCCGCGCTCGCTCAACGACCATATCGGTTTGGGCAGGCCATGGGACCTGGACCGCAATCGGGGCGGCGTGAAGCTGCTTCAGCCGTACATCGCGCGCGGCCGCGTCGCCGAGTGGTACCGCGGTACGGCGGACGCGGTCCTGCGCAACATGAACGTCCTTGAACACGACCCGTCGGACACGGTCGTCGTGCTGGCCGGCGACCACATCTACAAGATGGATTACCAGCCCTTCGTGGCCGCCCACCGGCGCCGCCGTGCGGACGTCACGATCGCCGTTCGGCGGGTGCCCCTCGCCGAGGCCTCGCGGATGGGCATCCTCGCCCTGGACGAGGCGGACCGGGTGACCGAGTGGCAGGAGAAGCCGAAGCAGCCCAAGAGCGATCTCGCCTCCATGGGCGTCTACGTCTTCTCCAAGAAGACGCTCAAGCGCTGGCTGTCCGAGGACCGGGTGGATTTCGGGCGCGACGTCATCCCGGCCATGCTGGCGGCCGGCGCCCGGGTGTTCGGCTACCGATACAACGGCTACTGGCAGGACGTCGGCACGATCCAGTCATTCTGGGAGGCCAACATGGCCCTCCTCGAGGACTTGCCGGAACTCGACCTGTATGACAAGGACTGGATCATCCACACCCGCTCCGAGGAGCGCGCGCCGGCCAAGGTGGGCCCGACCGCGCAGGTCCATCGGAGCCTGATCAGTCACGGCTGCGTGATCAATGGCACGGTCGTGAACTCGGTACTGTCGCCGGGCGTTCGGGTCGATGTCGGCGCCGTGGTGCGCGATTCCATCGTCATGTTCGACTCGACCATCAAGTCCGGCGCCGTCGTCGACCGATCCATCCTGGACAAGGAAGTCGTCGTCGGTCAGGGCGCGATCGTTGGCGACGGCCCGTTCGACGACCGGCCCAACAAGCAGGAACCGAACCGACTCAACACCGGGATCACGGTCGTCGGCAAGCGAGCGGTCGTGCCGCGCGGTGCGCGGATCGGGCGCAACGTGAAGGTCGCGGCGGATATCCGCACCTCGGATTTCGTGACGCGCGTCGTGAAGAGCGGCGAATCGGTCGAACCGAAGCGCGGTGACCAGGCCCGAGTACGCGTGGCCGCGGAGGCGGTCGTTCTCGGCTAGACTCCCCGAGCCATGCCTTCCGCCGTTCCCGGCACGCCCGCCGTGCGCCCGGCCGACGTCGAGCGTTGGCTCGCCGACCTGGGCATCGAGCCCCTCGAGCGAGCCGATCGCGATGGGATCACCAGCTGGGATCTCGTCGTCGACGGACGTCGCCGCTTCGATCTCCGCCTGACCGTGATCTTGGATCCGGCGCTCGCGCTCATCTGCTGGGCGCACTACGCGCCGCCCATCAACGACATGTTCCGCAAGTCGTATCGACGGCTGCTGCGCTGGAACGACGAGTTCCCCTTCGCCAAGTTCAGCGTGGGTGAGGACGAGCGTCCGATCCTTGCGGTGGAGTTGCCCATCGCGACCGCCGGGCTGGACTCCCTCGGCGTCGCCCTCGCGCGCATCGTGGGCATCGCGGACCGCCTCCTGGATGAGTCCAAAGACTGGTTGTGGATCGGCGGTCGGATGCCCGCCCAACCCGAGCGGCTCGGCCGGAACCCCGCCTTGCTGGAGCGCTTTGCCGCTGAGCTGCCGGAGCTGACCGGCGGAGTGGAGGCGTGAGGCGGTCGCTGCGGCGGAGCGCTGCCGGATGGCTCGCGCTCGGGTTCGCGGTCCTCCTGCTGGGTCTGCCCACCGGGCCGGTCGCGCCCGGACAAGTCCGCGCGGCGACTCCCGACCTGACCATCGTCAGCACCGCCCGTTACGAAGTCCAGCCGGGCGACCGCCGGATCCGGGTCACGATCGACCTGACCCTGAGGAACCGGCTCAAGGACACGAAGACGAAGCGCTTTTACTTCGACGAGGCGTTCCTGGCCGTCAACCCGGGCGCGTCCGGATTCAAGCTCACGACGTCCGGCAAGGGCAGCCCGTCCGTCCGGGTGACGAAGCGGGCCAAGACCCACACCCTCGTGCGACTGGGCCTCGCCGGTCGCCTGTTCAGCGGGAAGACGGCGAAGTACCGGCTGCGTTACGACCTGAAGGACCCAGGCGGGTCCCCGACGAGGGAGCTGCGGATCGGCGATGCCTTCGTCTCCTTCCCGGTCTGGGCGTATGCCACCGAAGGCACGGCCGGCAGTTCTGTGAGCGTGGCCTTCCCGAAGGGCTACGAGCCACGCGTGGAGGCCGGCGACCTCGGCACGCCCGTCACCGATGCCGAGGGGCGGATCACGTTCAATTCCGGGAAGCTGTCCAAACCGCTCGAGTTCTTCGCCTATCTCACCGCCGATCGGCCTGGGGCGTACACGGACGGACCGATCACGCCGACCGTCCTGGGCGCCCCGGCAACACTCAACATCCGCGGCTGGAGCGACGACCGGCCGTGGGCCGACCGGGTCGGGGGCCTTCTGGAGCGAGCCCTGCCGGTGATCGGCGAGGAGATCGGCCTGGCCTGGCCACGCGACGTGCCGCTGACCGTCCAGGAGTCCGTGAGTCGGTCCACCGGCGGCTACGCCGGGCTGTTCGATCCCAGCGCGAACCGGGTGGAGATCGCTTATTACGCGAGTGACTTCGTGGTCCTGCACGAGGCCGCCCACGGCTGGTTCAACGGGGCGTTGCTGGCCGATCGCTGGGCGAACGAGGCCTTCGCGTCCTATTACGCCGGCGTCGCAGCGGTCGACCTCGGCGTGGAGGTGACGCCAGCTGCGGCCCCGGCTCGGCGCTCGGACCCGGCGCGGATCGCGCTCAATGCGTGGGGCCCCCTGGGCACAGCATCCACGGCGACGGAGGACTACGGCTACGCCGCATCACTGGCCGTGGCCCAGGCGATCGCGCAACGGGCCGGACCCGATGACCTTCGGGACGTGTGGCCCGCCGTCGCGGCGCGAGCCGGGGCCTACCAACCGTCGAGCGGGCCGGCCGAGGGCGCATTCGCCGGTGCACCCGACTGGCGTGGACTGCTGGATCTCCTGGAGGACCGGACGGGCAAGTCGTTCGACGACCTGTGGCGGACCTGGATCGCCCGGCCCGGGGACCTCGCGGCCCTGGATGCCCGCACCTCCGCCCGGGCGGCGTACGACAAGGCAATCGCCGCCACTGACGGCTGGCAGCTGCCGCGGGCCATCCGCGACGCGATGCGCGCCTGGCGATTCGAGGATGCGACGTCCCTCCTCGACGGAGCCGGACAGGCGCTTCAAGATCGGGCCGCGATCGATGCGGCGGCGAGCGCGGCCGGACTGATCCTGCCTGCGACGATGCGGACGGCCTTCGAGGACGACGACGGGTTCGACGACACGGCAGCCGAAGCGGTGGCCCAACTCGAGACGATCGCCCGATACCGAGCTGCCGCGGCCGCGGCGCCGGCGGAGATGACCCCGGTCACGGAACTGGGACTGCTCGACGCCACGCCGGAGGCTGACCTGGCGGCGGCGCGGGAGGCCTTCGCTCGCGGCGATCTGAGCGCGTCCGTGCGGGCGTCCGAGCGGGCGGCCGCGACCTGGGCGGACGCGGCCACGATCGGGCAGAGCCGCGCGATGCAGATCGGTCTCGGTGCCGCTTCGGCCGCGCTCGTGCTGATCCTGCTCATCGCCCTGGTCGTCAGGCGCCGCCGCCGCCGGGTCTCGTCGGTCGTCGCGCAGGAGCAGCGACCGGCGGAACGGTAGTCGGTCGCCGCCGATCGGTCGTGCGCTACACTCGCCCGAACGCAGGACGGCCGACACGACGTCGCTGACGAGCCACTGCACACCCGGACCACGACGTCACCCAGGAGGCGACCCGACCGATGGGCCTGCAGCGCGCCCGCCCCTCCCGCGAGATCCTGTCCGGCGACTCCGCCGACGTCTACTTCGCGCGGGCGGACAGTATCCTGGAACGCGAGGGCCTGGACCCGATCGTGACCATGGAGGTCTTCACCCGACGCGAAGCCGTGCTGTGCGGGATCGATGAGGCGAAGAACCTGCTGGGCCACGTCCTTGGACCGTCGGACCCGGCGGAGACGTGCCTCGAGGCGCTTGATGACGGGGACGTCATCGAGCCGCGAGAGATCGTGCTGCGGATCAAGGCGCGCTACCGCAAGTTCGGGCTGTACGAGACGGCGTTCCTCGGGATGCTCGCCCAATCGACCGGCTGGGCCACCGCGGCCCGAGAGTGCGTCGACGTCGCCAACCCGGACCCGATCATCAGTTTCGGGGCGCGGCACGTGCACCCCGACATCACGGACGTGCTCGACTACGCTGCGATCGTCGGTGGCTGCGTGGGAGCTTCCACGCCCGCCGGCGCCCGACTTGCCGGTCTGGCGCCGAGCGGCACGATGCCCCATTCGCTCGTCCTCATCTTCGGCGACACCGTGGAGGCAGCGCTGGCGTTCGACCGCGATCTCGGGCCGGAGGTGCCCCGGATCGTGCTGGTCGACACGTTCAAGGACGAGGCCGAGGAGGCCCTGCGCGTCGCCCACGCCCTGGGTGACCGCCTGTACGGGATCCGACTCGACACGCCCTCGGAGCGCGGCCGGGTCACCGCCGATCTCGTCCACGAGGTCCGGGCTCGACTGGACCAGGAGGGTTACGACCACGTCCGGATCGTCGTGTCCGGGGGCCTGGACCCGGATCGGATCCGCTACTTCCGGGACGCCGGCGCGCCGGTCGATTCGTTCGCCGTCGGCTCCTACATCAGCGGCGCGACACCGATCGACTTCACCGGCGACATCAAGGAGATCGACGGCAAGCCGATCGCCAAGCGCGGTCGTATCCCGGGTCTGACCGCTTCGCCCAGGCTCAAGCCCGTGGACCTCGCCGCGTACCGCGAGCGTTAGCGGACGCCGTCGCTCCGCAGGCGAGCCAGCCAGAACAGGCCGACGATCGACTTCGCGTCGCGGATCTCCCCGCGCTCGGCCGCCGCGACGGCCTCCCGCCAGGGCAGCCACGAGAGGATCAACGCCTCGTCAGCGTCCGGTCCCAGGCGTCCCTCGACGACGGCCGAGAGGTCCGTGGCGAGATACAGGTGCATCAGCTCATCCGTGAAGCCGGGCGCCGTGTAGAAGGTCCCGAGCTTGCGCCAGGTCGCCGCGCGCAGGCCGGTCTCTTCCTCGAGCTCGCGTCGGGCCGCGAGGTCGGGATCCTCCTTGGCGCCGTCGTCGGCGACGTCCAGGCCACCGGCCGGGATCTCGAGCAGGGCGGCATCGGCCGGCAGGCGCCACTGACGGACGAGCGCGACCCGTCCAGCGGCGTCCAGGGCCACGACGGCGACCGCGCCCGGATGACCGGCGATGTCACGGGTATGGCGCGACCCATCGAGCCGTTCGACCGTGTCGATCCGGAATTCGAGGAACTTGCCCCGGTGGAGGACGCGCGACTCCACGACCCGTTCCACGAGTTCGGCCCCGGAGGAAGGCTCCGGGGCCGGTGGATCGGTCGGGCTCGGTCGAGCGGTCAGGCGACGGCCGCCGCACGGGCCATCTCGGGACGCAGGGCCTCGCCCGATTCGGCGTCGAACAGGTGAAGCTTGTCCAGCGGCAGGACGAGGTTGACGATGTCCCCCGGGCGCACCTTGTGCTCCGAGCCGACGATCGCGACGAGATCCTGGTCCGCAGCGTTGACGTGGAGGAGCTCCTCGTTGCCGAGGTACTCCACGACGTCTGCCCGCGCCTGGAACCCGCCGGTATCGCCGCCCGCTTCGCCGATGTCGAGGTGCTCCGGTCGGAAGCCCGCCACGAGCTTCTTGCCGGCGATGTCGCCCGCGATCCCGCGCAGCCGCTGGGGCGTCGGGAGGGACCAGTCAGCCGGCCCGTTCAACCGCGCAGACTCGCCCGAACCCTCCACGGTCACGGAAACGAAGTTCATGGACGGGCTGCCGATGAAGCCCGCGACGAAGCGGTTGAGCGGCGTGTCGTAGAGCGCCTGCGGGGTGCCGACCTGCATCAGCACGCCGTCATTCATGACCGCGATCCGGGTGCCCATCGTCATCGCCTCGACCTGGTCGTGGGTGACGTAGACGACCGTCGTCTTGAGTCGCTGATGGAGCCGCGCGATCTCCGCTCGGGTCTGGACTCGCAGCTTGGCATCCAGGTTGGACAGGGGCTCGTCCATCAGGAAGACCGCCGGCTCGCGCACGATCGCCCGGCCGAGGGCCACGCGCTGGCGCTGGCCGCCGGACAGTTCCTTGGGCTTGCGGTCGAGCAGCTTTTCCAGCTGGATCGTCTCCGCCGCCTCGTTGACCCGACGCGCGATCTCCGGCTTGGGGACCTTGCGCAGCTTCAAGCCGAACGCCAGGTTCTCGCGGACGGACATGTGTGGGTAGAGCGCGTAGCTCTGGAAGACCATCGCGATGTCGCGATCCTTGGGAGCGACATCGTTGACCACTCGATCGCCGATGCGGAGGGTTCCGCTGGTGATCTCCTCAAGACCGGCGATCATCCGCAGGCTGGTCGTCTTGCCGCAGCCCGATGGTCCGACCAGGACCATGAATTCTCCGTC